>JAQBUX010000007.1 GCA_027623795.1 Chloroflexota bacterium | reverse complement strand
CCGGATATCCGCGCGCAGGGCGCGGTCGCCGTTGTCGGTCGAAACATCGATGTCTGAATTCACGTCCAAAGTCATGCGATGAATGATACCGGAGGTCGGGCAGCGCGCTTCCCGTGGCCCCCGCTATGATGCATTTCTAGGCGAAGCGTAGACAGCGACCTGATAGCTGCAGTCCAGAGTACCCGCGCTCACCGTAGACAGCGGGCTGGGAGGTGAATGATGTTCAATTTCTTCGATGAAGAGCCTGATAGACCAAGACGCCGGAAAGCGATTCCGAAAGCAGTCAAAGACGCCGTGTGGACGAAGTACATCGGCACAAAAAAAGCTGAAGGCCCATGTTACGTTTGCGGACGGACGATCCACATGAGCACGTTCCACGCGGGTCACAACAAGGCCCAATCGAAGGGCGGAAAAGACAGCATTGGGAACCTTAGGCCCATCTGCGCGACCTGCAACACTTCAATGGGAACTACTTCAATTGAAGTGTTTAAACGAAGGCACTTCGAAAGCGGATCGAAAACAGCCGGAAAGCGGAACACGGCGAAGGCAAAAAGCGCCGGTCCGTCAAAAGCCAAGGCGGCGCCTAAAAAGCGCCCCAAGCGCAAAACCGATCTGGAGAAGTTCCTGGGTTGGTGACCGACAAGAACTGAAGGCCGGACGCACGAAACGCTAACCACTCCCACAGGAGGCCCAGATGCCCGAACGCCCGCAGGTGGTCTTGATCGCCCCCGAGGACGACCCGATGGTGGAGGAGCGTGCCGCCCTCGCCGGTGTCGACTGTGACCTGATATGCGCACCGGTCGAGTCTCCGGGCGAAATCTTCGAGGCGATCAAAGAAGCGACCGTCGTCCTCAACTATCACTACGACATCCCGCGTGAGATGTTCGAGCAGATGCCCAACTGCAAGCTCATGGTGCGATACGGCCACGGATACGACACCGTGGACCTGCAGGCGGCGACCGATAACGGGGTGATGGTGACGAACATCGCCGGGTCCACGAGCGAGGAGGTGTCCAACCACGCCCTCGCGCTGCTCCTTGCCTGCGCACGCAGCTTGAAGCCGATGGACCGGGCGATGGCTCGGGGAGACTGGAGCGGCGTCTACTCACGGTCCGCCGCGCGGCGGGTCTACGGCGAGACGCTGGGCGTGATCGGCTTCGGCAACATCGGGCGCGCCATGGCGCGGAAGGGCCGTGCGCTTGGCATGCGGGTGCTCGCGTACGACCCCTACGTCGGCCCGTGGCTTGCGATCGAATACGACCTCGAATTCGTCGACAACGTCGACACGATATTTGCCGAGTCTGACTACATCACCCTCCACACGCCGCTGAATCCGGAGACAAGACACATCGTCAACGCCCGGACACTGGGCCTGATGAAACCCGACTCTTACGTCATTAACACGGCACGCGGTCCGGTGGTCGAAGAGGCGGCGTTGCTGGCCGCGTTGAGAGACAGAAAAATCGCCGGAGCGGCGCTGGACGTATTTGAGCAAGAGCCGCCGGACCCGGATAACCCGCTCCTCCACATGGAAAACGTTATCGTCACGCCGCACATCGCCGGCTCGTCGGAGGTCGGCTGGACGACCATATGCCGTCGAGCCGGAGAAGAGGCGGCCCGGGCGTTGCGTGGCGAACGCCCGAGGGTGGTGGTCAACCCCGAGGTATTCCAGAGGCTCGGGCTTTAGCCGTGCGTCCCGGCGGGATGTCAGGTTGGCTGGACCAACATTGCCGCTCGGGCGCTGATTCAGAGGACGGGTCTCTTCGCCGTGAACACCCTGAACGGACGGGTTCCGGTGCAACTATGGAGCGGGTTCAATCCGTCGATCGCGCCGCTTTTCTCACGTGATCTTCATCTGATCGGGCCGAGTCTCACGGGTTCTTCAGGTTCAAGGCGTCACACTCTTCGGTGACGGTCCGCGTATATGCGCGGGGTGCGCGCCGTCAGCGCTTCAGGCGTCGTGGGATGTCCCGGCCGGGGAAGTCCGATCTCGGGACCGTCAACTTCGGAAATCCCGGCATCGGGACGCCAGTTCCGGGGAAAAGGAGGGACGCCGTGCAGATCAAAGACATCATGGTGATGGGCGTTGCTACGATTGAGCGCGACGCCAACGTGGCTGAGGCGGCGAAGCTGATGCGCGACCAGGACGTCGGCATGCTCGTGATCGGCACGGAGGCGGACGTCGCAGGTGTCGTCACAGACCGCGACCTGCTTGTCGGATGCGTCGCGGCGGATCACCCCTCAGCCGATTGCAAGGTTTCCGGACACATGTCCGCGCCGGCGATCACCACCTCGCCCGATACCGACACGTTGGAGGCGGCAAGCATGATGCGAGAGATGTGCATCAAGCGTCTGCCGGTGGTTCAGAACGGGAGTCTTGTCGGCGTCATCTCGTTCACTGATATCGCGCAATCGTTGGACCAACCGATCCACGACATTTTGTTCGGCAGCAGCATGGCCCACCGTCCGCGGTCGGCGACGCTGGTCGGCAAGGTGTCGCACTACTTCACGCATCTCGGCGTGGCGGCGGTTGACCTGGAAGAACCGATCCGAGTTGGGGACAAGATTCACGTCGTCGGACGCGCGACCAACCTGGCGCAAGAACTTCGTTCGATGGAGATCGACCATAAACAGGTCGACATCGCCTACGCGGGCGATGACGTGGCCATCAAGGTGGAGGGTCGAGCCCGTCCGGGCGACGCCGTGTATCGGGAGTCCGACTGACCTGGCCGGACGCGGTGGGACTCTTGACAGGGGGCGCGCCAGCGCCCCCTCTACCGGTGTGCTCCTTTGCCGATGAGACCGGCGGCCGGCCCCGCCCCTGTCATGGCGAACGACGTCCCCTGGTTACTCGTGTAATCGGTCAATCGCGCCCTGTATTGCTTCATGGCGTCCCGCCGCTCCCCCTGGTCTTCAATTCGACCAGGGTCGCCAACTTCACCCCTCCGCCGAAGGGCGTTACGTTTGCGAAGTGCGCGGCAGCGACCCCGCAGGAATCAAGCCGCGACGTTGGTTTGGTCCGGCCACATGACAGAGGTGTGGAATCGGATTCCCGTTGACCAACCACGGCCACTCAAGCGGACTCGCCGGGCTGCGAGGGCCGGAAAACCGCAACTCCGGGTTGTGGAACGCGGGTGGCGCGCGGAGCAAGCTGGGTTATAATCGCCCGCAGCGGGACGAGAGTTTCACGCAGGAGCACCGCCGAAAGACGACGGCCTGCAAGATTTTGAGCAATGAAAGGAGGCGATCAGTTTTATGTCTGATAGTACCAACGGGGGCTGTCTGCTCTAGGGCGCCCAATTAGGCAGATTGCCTCCACGAGTGGGGCCACCCGGCAGGGATTAAACTCCCAGCCCGGTGGCCCCACTTGCTTTTCCCGCACTTTTTAATCCGGCCATATCCCACACCTCGCACCGTTACGCGCATGACCGAGATCCGACACTTCACATCCACGACGTTCGTCGTACACGACGACGCCGTACTCCTGCACTGGCACGCCAAGGTGCAAGCGTGGCTGCCGCCCGGCGGGCACGTGGAGCCGAACGAGGACCCGTTAGAAGCGGCCGTCCGTGAAGCGTTGGAAGAGACCGGGCTTGACGTGAAAATCGTGCCGACCTCCCCGCCGCCGCCCGTCGAGTCACTTCCCCACGTCCCGGCGCCTTACTCGATCATGATCGAGGACATCCAGGACCCGATCGACGGCCCGCACAAGCACATCGATTTCATCTACTTCACAGTGCCCGCCGATCCCGAGAAGGCACCGTTGGACGGCTGGCACTGGTTCACACGATCAGACCTCAAGTTCGCAGCAGGCCGCGCCGCCCCCAATGGACAGACCGAAGTGCCGCCCGAGGACGTGTTGAACCTCGGACTCGCGGCGCTCGACGCGGTGCGGTCACGCGCTTCGGGTTGATCGCTCAGACCCGGGCGGGGACTCAGGGTCGTCGCCGCGACCGGGAATACTGGCAATCTCGTCCCGCAGTAACCACCCCCGCACCCCTCCTAAATTAGGAGGGGGCTTTCGCGAAGGCCTCCTCCCTGAGAGGGAGGAGAGCCTGCCCTGAGCCTGTCGAAGGGTTTGGAGGTGGGTCGTGGAACGTCTTTACGCGCCTGAACGTACAACCACGACCGAGAGAACTTCAGACTCCAGGCACGCGCGTCTCTATCGAAGACTTGCCCCCGACCGTGCCTATTCAGAAGACTCTGTCCGGCCCTTCCGGAGCGGGCTGATGATGAGGAAGAACAGCCCGAAGAAGAAGCCGACGATCCCTCCGACAATTCCAGCGATCAGCCCGAAAATCGCCCCCGCGATCAGCCCCAGGATTATCTCGATGATCGCGACGGCGGCGACGCCGACGATTATCCCGACGATTATGCCTCGCTTGATGTGGCTCATCGATCCCCCCGGCCGTCTCGGGCCAGATAAATTCTCTAGATTGAGTTCGAGTCAGACCTTTAGCGGAATCTTCCCCGGCCGGCGATCTCGATTACCGAATCGAGGTGGCCATTGCGTACGCCGAAGTAGTGGGTGTGCAGGTTGATGGTCGTGTCACCGTGCATCGGCCGCAGGTGAACTTTATCGCCTACCTTCAACCGTTGCGCCTCGCCTTCCACCGCCATTATCCCGTGCTCTTCTGAAATCTTGACGAACTCCGCCCCCGGGCATCCCACGACAAGGGGCAGCCCGCGATCGATCGACATCGCCTTCATGCCGGTGTCCAGTACCGCCCTGTCTGAGGTCGGTCGGCTGATCACCGTCGCAAGCACCGTGAGCGCGGGCTTGAAATCGTCAAACACCTCCATATAGTCGCCGTCCATGAAGATGTAGGAGCCGCACTGCAGGTCGGTGATCCGGTCCATCTCGCCCGTGATGTTGTACGTACCGGACCCGGCGGCGCTAACGACGGCCACCGGCATTCCTGCCGCCTCGATGTTGTCGACGGCCTCGAGCAACTTGGACATTGCGACCCCGGCGTTCGCCCGCCGCTCCGCTTCATCGCGCACCGCCACAGTGTGGCCTTCGTAGCCCATCACGCCGTCAAATCGAAGGCCAGGGGCGTCAGTGATCACCCTCGCCAGCGCCGTGGTGTCCTCGCCCGGCTCCGTGCCGCAACGGTTCATCCCCACATTGACCTCGACGATCACGCCGATCTCTTTGCCGGCCCTGGTCGCCGCAGCGGAAAGCTGGCGCACGTTGTCCGGGTCGTCTACGGCTACAACGATATTGGCCTCGGATGCAAGCGCGATCAACCGGGCGATCTTGGTCGCGCCGACGATCTGGTTGGGGATCAAGATGTTCTTGACTCCCCCCGCGACCATCGCCTCAGCCTCTCCGACCTTGGCGCAGCAGATTCCGATGGCCCCGGCCTCTATCTGCTTCCGGGCGAAGACCGGGCTCTTGTGCGTCTTTGAGTGCGGTCGTATGGCCGTGCCGTGGGCGTCGCCAAACGCTTGCAGGTGGAGGATATTGGCTTCAGCCACGTCAAGGTCTATGACGATGGCAGGGGTGTCGATCTCGTCGATCTCCGCGCCCGGAAGCGGGAAGTACTGCAGGTCCAAATGAGGCTCCCCGGACGCACACGGCGTCCGTTCAGGCTGCTTTTTGTGACACGCGAAAGGCGGCCGGATTCTACCACGTGAGCGTGAGCGGCCGGGGTCTGAATCGGCCTGCGCAAGGGCGGGCAGCCTTCCACTATCGGGCGGATACCGATCCTCTCCTGCGGTGTTGCGAATCGCGGGACACTTCGGCACCGCCCTTCGAGAGCCTCAGGGCGTGGTAAGAAGAGCTTCAGGGTACGGTCGGAAGAGCCTCAAGGGGGCGATCGGGACAGCTTCAGGCGGTGGGTTGGAGAGCTTCAAGGGGTGGGCGGGAGAGCTCCAGGGGGCCGTCGAGAAGGTACCGGAGATCGGCGGAGCCTGAGGGACCGGTCGGTAGCGTCGGGACTTGTGGCGCGGGCCGATTATGATGCCACTTCGTCAAGTCCGGCCATTCTGGTCCGGAGACACCGGTCCTGTGATACAGGTCTGGCCTTCCGGGTCTGGCAATACTGGCCTTTCTGGTCCGGCGACACCGGCCTTGCGATATCAGGAGAACCACATGGCAAACATCGCCATCATCGGAAGCGGTCGCATCTCGAACGGGCTGGCGCCCGGCTGGTTGGCGGCCGGCCACAATGTGACGATCGGCTCGCGGGATCCGTCCGGCGTCGAGGCCCCCGACGGTGCGACCATCACGTCGCAATCCGAATCCCTCCGGAACGCTGACGTCGTCGCCATCGCGATCCCTTACGGTAATGTCGAAGGGTTTGCTCGCGACAACGCAGACGCTCTCAGGGGAAAGGTCGTCATAGACGCCAGCAACCCGATGCGCGGACTTGTGAACGTCGGAATATCCGGCGCACAGGTCACGGCGAACGCGATCGGCGAGGGCGCACGCGTCGTCGCGGCGTTTAAGGCGACCTTCTTCAACACCTTGACTGAGCCGGTCGGTCCGTCTGGACAGCGTCGGGATGTCTGGTTCGCGGGAGAGGATGAAGCCGCCCGGGAGATCACGGCCGGCCTGATCGCAGACCTTGGATTTCGTCCGATCGACTGCGGCGGCATGGAAAACACCATCTGCCTTGACCTGCTTGTCCCGTTGGTAATCGAGTTGAACGGCCGTGCCGGCGGCGAGCGCGTCATATCGTTCAGCGTGCTTGACCACCCGGACACAACCGGGTGACGGATCTGAGCGTGCTCAAGGTCTTTGTCGGTGCAGATGGACGCGGCGGCAACCCGCTCGGTGTATTCCTGGAAGGCCATGAGATACCGGGCGCTCGCCGCCAGGCGATCGCGAAAGAACTCAACTTCTCGGAAACCGTTTTCGTTGACGACGCCGCGTCCGGTCGCCTGCAGATCTTCACGCCTGCCGCGGAACTGCCGTTCGCAGGCCACCCGTTAGTCGGCACGGCGTGGCTACTCAAACAAGAGGGGTACGCGGTTGAGGCGGTGAACCCACCGGCGGGCGAAGTACAGGTGCGATTCGACAGCGAAACCACCTGGATACGCGCCCGGCCAGAGTGGTCGCCGCTGATAAAGTTCGTCCAGTACGACTCGCCCTCGGCGGTCGACGCGCTGGAGGGCGCGCCGGACGGCGTCGGGTTCGCGTACTGCTGGGCGTGGGAAGACGAGTCCGCCGGACGCGTCCGTGTTCGGGTCTTCGTGCCGGAACACAACATCCACGAGGACGAGGCGACCGGCTCCGGCGCTGTGGCCTTCGCGTCGCACGTCGGCCGAGCAGTCACGGTGAACCAGGGCGTCGGGTCTCTGCTCGTCACAGAACTACATGAAGACGGCTCGGTATCGGTGGGTGGCGAAGTTGCACTGGTAGAAACGCGCGCTTACACCGGCTGAAGATCTGGCCTGCCCGCTCGCATCAGTATCCCCAACGACAACCGGGTTGCGCGCGCAGTCGTAAATCCGCCAATCCCAATGGGAGAGGGTGAGATCCTGCCCTGAGCCGAGCCGAAGGGGTGAGGGGACCTGGAGTGGACCGGAGTCCGCTCCAGAGTTATGCGCTTTTGAGATAATCGCCACCCGATTCTGGCCCATGTGCGCCCTCACCGGCGGCCGGATTTCGGTTAACGTTTCACCTCATGGCTGTCGCCCCATCCCACAACGGTGCTTCTGTCGAATCGATCGCCTCGCACCTCGATGAGCACATCCCGGTCGCCCTGCCGCAAGCCGGCATCGCGGGGGCTTCGATCGCGCTCATCAGAGACGGCGAACTCGCCTGGGCCGGGGCTTACGGCGTCGCGGACGCGTCGTCCGGCCGCCCGCTCACCACGGACACCGTATTCGAAGTCGCGTCCATCACCAAGCCCCTGTTCACCTATGGCGTGCTAAAGCTGCGAAACGCCGGTGTGCTGGACCTGGACAAGCCATTAAACGACTATCTGCATGAGCCCTACCTGGACGACCCTCGGATCCGAAAAGTCACCGCCCGGCACGTCCTCAGCCACCAGGGCGGGTTCCCGAACTGGCAGCGTCAACGCGACGACGGCGAGCTCAAGATGTACTTCGAGCCCGGCGAGCGTTACGCCTACTCCGGTGAAGGTTTCCAGTACCTGAAGATGGTCATCGAGCAACTCACCGGCCGGTCGGCCCTGGATGTAATGACCGAGTTGACGCTCGAGCCGTTCGGGATGAGCAGTAGCGACCTCGTCTGGCCATCACGTCGCGGCGACCCGCCGCTGGCGCTCGGTCACGAGAAGGACGGCGCTCCGCGCGAGAAGCGGGACTCGCCGGACATGAACGCGGCAGCGAGTCTCCACGGCAACCCGTCGGACGTTGCAAGATTCATGACCTGGATGATGCGTGGAGACGATCATCCCGACGCGCTGCCCACGGGCTCGATCGAGGAGATGATCACCCCGAACGTGCCGGTCAACAACTCGCAGTCGTGGCACACCGTCTGGCCGCGCCCGGACGCTGAGTTCAGCGACACCGTGTCGTGGGGACTTGGCTGGGCCCTGGAGCACCCTCCCAGGAATGGACAAGGGCCGGGAGCGAACGGGCCATCGCCCTGGTTCTGGCACTGGGGCGACAACACCGTCTACTTCAACTTTGCCATCGGCTCCCGCGAGTCGCGTTCCGGTGTGGTCGTGATGACGAACAGCGCCTTCGGATATCAGCTCTGGGGTGATGTCGTAAAGATCACGCTCGGCGGAGACCACCCGTCCCTCGACTGGGTGGCCGACGTGTACAGTTCCCGGCATCGTCGGCCTCTGTAAGCGCCTGTGGCGACGGCCCAAAGAAACACGGCCCGGTATTGACGTACACGTAGGGGCGGATTGGCATCCGCCCTCGGGTCGATACCAATCGACCCCTGCATCCGGCACAGCTGTCCGCCCTGTCTTCCTCAACGCATCGATGGATCTCACGGTTTGATTGACGCCTCTTCGATTTCCACCTGGGCAACTCTCGTATTGCCAGTTGTACTTCGCCACCTCCCCTCTCGCGCATAATGACGCAATGCCCCCACAATCGCGTCCCGAGCCTCGCTTCGACTGGTTCGTGCCCATCGATGGCGATGGCGAGCACATCGGCACGATACGCGCCGAGCGTCCGCCTACATTCGAGTACCTGCAACAGGTCGTGCAGACGGCCGAGGACAACGGTTATCACGGCCTCCTTATCCCGACCCGATTCGCCAACGGGCTTTTCGAGGAGACCGCGCCGCTCGCCGAGACCTGGACCACCGCCACCGCCCTCGCCGCTGTCACTAGGCGGATCCGCTTTCTGGTCGCCGTGCGGCCGGGCTTCATCTCGCCCGGTATGTGGGCGCAGATGGCGTCGGCGCTGAGCAACATCTCGGGCGGCCGTCTTGATATCAACATCGTCCCCGGCGGAATCCAGGGTGACTTTGAGCGTCTTGGCGTCCACTCGGATCACGCCCAGCGTTACGCGCTGGCAAGCGAGTTCATCGAGGCCAGCAAGCTGCTGTGGAGCAAGCCGGGGCCGGTCGAATTCGACGGCGAGGTCATCAAGCTCGAAGGTGCGATGGTGTCACCGGCGCCCTTCGGCGACGGACCGCGCTGGTACCTGGGCGGCGCCTCTGACAACGCGCTCGATCTCGCAGGGAGGCAGGCCGACAACCTGCTTATGTGGATCCAGCCGCTTGATGCGATCGCGGGATTGATGGACAGGGCACGCGACCGATTCGACGCAAACAGCCGACCGGCGGAGTTCGGGTTGCGCACACACGTCATCGTACGGGACACAGAAGCTGAGGCGTGGGACGCTGCAGAAGACCTGCTGTCCCAGGCACAGGTCGTTGTGGAGCAGCAACGCCAGGCCGCGTTCGCCGGGACAGCGATGGTCGGTCAACGCGCCCAATCCCGCTCGTACGAAGAGCATCGGGTCGGAGAACGACTCTGGAACGGCATATCTACAGTCCGCGTCAACTGCGGTACGGCCATCGTCGGCGACCCACGCCAGGTCGCGGACGAGTTGATGGCCTACTGGCGGCTGGGCATCGACGAGTTCATCCTGTCCGGCTATCCGCACGTCGAAGAAGCCGAACGCGTCGCTAAAACCCTCCTGCCCCTGGTTCGTGAGGCGGTTGACGCGGAACGCTGATACGCGAGACCGGCTTGAACTTGTCCGGCGCGAAACGGCGCGGCAACTCTCGGCCTAATTACAGAGTGGCGCGCGTTTTTGCCCCCTCTCCTCCCAGCCGGGTGCCCCTTGGGCGCGGGTTGGGGTGAGGGAGAAGATAAGGCAGCCGCCTGCCCCGCCACCCAGGCCCCGCAGATCCACAAGAGTCCCTAGCAGGGTGCTGAAAAACGTCCGTGGTTCCCAGGAACTCAGTGAGTGTGAGGGTGATCCAAAGCTAGAAAACCACCGGTCCGCGGCTCGCGGCAAGGCTCGTTCGCGTTTTTCAGCACCCTGCTAGACCCGGCTCCATGTGGTGCCACCCGGGCCGTCCTCGATCGCGATGCCGGCGGCAATTAGCTCGTCACGGATCGCGTCCGCGGCGGCAAACTCCCGGTTCGAGCGCGCCTCGGTCCGGCTCACCAGCCGGGCCTCCACGTCCGCATCTGACAGTCCGGCCTCCGAAGCCTCGGGTTCTGCCAGAGTCAGGCCCAGCACGTCCGACAATTCCCTCAACACAGCCTGTGCGGCTCCGATTTCATGGCCCGCATCGCGACCGCGATTGATCTCATGGGCGAGGTCGAAAATCACGGCCAGCCCCTGCGGCGTGTTCAGATCATCGTCCATCACCTCGACGAAATGCTCCCTGAATGGGGCAGGGTCAACAGACTTCCCGCTGTCGGCCCTGGAAGCGACATTTGCCGCCTGCCGAAGCCTGCGTGAGGCGCGTTCCTGTGTGCCGATGTTGTCCTCGTCGTAGAGAAGCGGGCCTCGGTAGTGGGACGTCAGGATATACATCCTGATGGCGTCTGCGCTGTAGCCGTCCAGCGCGTCCCGCACAGTCACAAGATTGCCGAGTGATTTACTCATCTTGGCGCCATCGAGCCGGAGCAGGCCGTTGTGGACCCAGAACCGGGCGAACGGCTTCTGACCGGTGAAACACTCGCTCTGGGCCAACTCGTTTTCGTGGTGTGGAAACGCCAGGTCAAGTCCACCGCCGTGGATGTCAATCGTCTCGCCAAGGTACTCCAGCGCCATAGCGCTGCACTCGATATGCCAGCCGGGCCGACCCGGGCCCCACGGGCTGTCCCACGACGGCTCGCCGGGCTTTGAGGCCTTCCACAACGCAAAATCTGGCGGAGCTTCTTTACCCGGCTCGACATCGATGCGAACGCCCTCAAGGAGCTCTTCGACCGTCCTGCCGCTTAGCTTGCCGTACTCCGGGTTACTGTGAACCCGAAAGTAGACGTTCCCGCTTTCGTCGGCCGCCGGGTAGGCGTTTCCCTTCTCGATCAGTCCCTCGATCATGCGGATGATCCCCGGGATCTCGTTCGTCGCCCTCGGATGTTCGGTGGCCCTGCGAACGTTCAAGTCATCCATGTCCCGGAAAAATTCCTGTACATACTTCTCGGCGACTTCTTCGGGGCTGAGCCCCTCCGCATTGGCGCGGGCGATGATCTTGTCATCTACGTCCGTAAAGTTCTGGACGCGCCGAACTGCATACCCGCGGTATTCGAGGTATCGGTGCAGGACGTCAAACACGACCGAGCTAAGGGCGTGGCCGACGTGGGATGAGTTTGAGGCGGTGATGCCGCAGACGTACATCGTCACGGCGTCGCCCGCGGGTTCAAAATCACGCTTGTCACGCGTAAGTGTGCTGTAAAGCTTCATGTAGTTCGTGCTTGCCCCGGAAGAAACTCCGGGCTAGGAAACGGCTCGCGCTGAGAGCGTCACTATCGCCTGTGCGGCGATCCCCTCAGCCCGTCCGATTGCGCCGACGTTGTCCGTCGACGTGACCTTGGTGTTGACCGAATCCAACGCGATCGCGAGGCTTCCGGCGATCGATTCGTTGATGCGTTTCACGTGCGATGCCAGCTTTGGCTGCTGGGCGATGATTGTAGCATCGACGTGCGACACGACCCACCCCGCGTCGGACGCCATCGCGGCCGCAGAATGGAGCAACTTTCGGCTGTCAATGCCGGCGTACGCGCCGTCGCTGGACGGGAAGTTGCCCCCCAGGTCTCCGAGCCCCGACCCGCCAAGAATCGCGGACGCTATCGCGTGCAAAAGCACGTCGCCGTCCGAGTGCCCCTCCAGATGACGGTCGTGTTCGATATCGACCCCGCCGAGTCGCAGAGGCCCGCCGGCGACAAAGGCGTGGCCATCGAATCCGGTCCCCCACCGGTATGCGAGCCCGGAATTGGGAACGCCAGTTCGCCGGGCGGCGATGGCGACGGCGCGTTCCATATCCGCTGGCGTGGTGAGCTTGATGTTGTCCGGGTGACCGTCGAAGAAAGCGACGCGGCCGCCCGCAAGTTCTACAAGTGCGGCGTCGTCCGTGACATCCTCAACGCTCCGCATGATGGGGACAAGGACGTCCAGCCGGAACACCTGCGGGGTTTGGACGGCCCGCAAGTACTCGCGCTCAAGCGTCTCATCCACGTTCCCGTCCGGTCCTGCACGCTTGATAGTGTCGGAGACAGGTAACGCCGGGACTGCACTACCCGTCGCAGCCGCCGCCGCAAGGCCGTTATCGATCATCGTCTCGTCGACGAACGGCCTCGCCCCGTCGTGTACGAGCACCCATTCGAGCCCGTCAGCGCCGCCGTCCAACAGGCGTTCGACCCCGATCGCAGTCGAGTCCTGCCGTCGCAGCCCGCCCTCGACGACATCGACCACCTTGTCGTAACCGGACGCCGACACCAGATCCTGAATCTTGGACCGATTCCGGGACGACGCCACGACGACAATCTGTCCCACCCGCCCCGAGCGCTGAAACGCGTCCAGGCAATAGCTGATCACGGGTTTCCCGAGCAGATCAAGCAGCATCTTGTCGCCACCCATGCGCGCGCCCCCACCGGCCGCAAGTACGACAGCGCCAGCGTCCTTGAACTGGCGGCTATCCGGGAACTGGCGGCTATCCGGGAACTGGCGGCTATCCGGGAACTGGCGGCTATCCGGCGGGCGAGGGTCAGGTGGCATTTACGATCCACTCCGCGACACCGACCCCGTAAAAACAGCCGTAGGCAATGGCGCTGGACTTGATCGCTTTGCCTACGAACACGATTGGCAGGAATTTTCGTATCGGATAGCCGACGGCGCCTGCCACGATGCCGATGAAGTCAAAGACCGGGTTCGGGATCGCGGAGCCTATGAACAGGAGGACGCCACCCCAACGACCCATCAGGACCCGCAACCGCCGATACCACCGGTTCCGTCTCATAAGTCCCCTACCGCTCGCTCCGGCGATATATCCGCTCATCTCGCCGAGCGCCTCAGCCGAACCGGCGACGATGCCAACCGCCAGGGGGTTGAGCCCAATACCGGGCGCAGCAGCGACACAGACGGCCGCCAACCCGGGCACCGGTACTATGATCGACGCCGCGCCGATGAAGCTGATGATCCAGACCCCGGCGAATCCGGCCGTGCCGAGGTCAAGGTTGTCGGTACGCCACAAGACGATACCGACAGCGACGGCCGCCAGCACAACGGACAACATCGCCAGCGGAATGATGATGTCACTTCGGCGGACAAGCCACAGCGGAACAAATGGATGGCGCCGCGGTGTCTTCTGAGCCACCCCAACCTCGGGTGGACCGTCCGCCATCATCCGCGACCCCTGATCGCGAAAAAAGGCCGGCCGGCGCAGCGATTAATCTCGCGCCCCGGTGCGGCCAAGATACTCGGTACGGGCGTGGTGGTCGCTCGCCTGGGCACCTGTAGCTCCAGCCGACCTGGGTATCCGCGTCCCAAGACGGGACGCGCGGGATTACTTGATACAACGGATGAGGGATTGCATGTCGGAAATCCGTCGCTGCCCTCAGAGTACATTGGGCACACCGGCGCGCCAAGCAAAAACGGCCGGCGTCTCAGAAAGAGACGCCGGCCGTTGTCATCTACCTATCTGCGCGGCGATCAGACGCTGGCCGCAGTCGCCTCCACCTCATCTACCGACTCCGCTCCATCAGCTTCCACTGACGACACCTTGTCATCGTCAGTGGGCCGGCCCGACTTCGAGAACTCCAGACCGTCCTTACCGACGCTCGCTTTCACGAGGTCGCCATCGGTGAATTCGCCGGCAAGAATCCGTTGTGACAACGGGTTCTCAACGAAGTGCTGGACCGCGCGGCGGAGTGGACGCGCCCCGTACTCAGGGTCGGCGCCTTCCTTCACGAGCCAGGCCAGCGCTTTCTCGTCCAGTTCAAGAGTGACCCCCATGTTTTCAAGTCGATCACTCACATCTCTGGCGATCAACCGCACAACCTCTCCGAGTTGTTGCTCCGTCAGCGGGTCGAAAACGATGATGTCGTCGATCCTGTTGAGGAACTCGGGCCGGAATGCACGTTTCAACGCGTCCTCGATATTGGACCGCATCCTTTCCCGCTCCGGCACGCTGCCCGGCCTTGTTGCGAATCCGATACCGTCACGCGAAACCGCGCCGGTTCCCAGGTTGCTCGTCATGATGATGATCGTGTTCCGGAAGTCCACGGTACGTCCCATCCCGTCCGTGAGGCGGCCGTCCTCCAGCACCTGCAGCAATGCGTTGAACACCTCCGGGTGCGCCTTCTCGATCTCGTCGAACAGGACGACCCGGAACGGCCTGCGCCGTACAGCCTCCGTGAGTTGGCCGCCCTCTCCGTAGCCGACGTAGCCCGGAGGCGCGCCGATCAGGCGGGAGACCGTGTGCTTCTCCTGGTACTCCGACATGTCTATGCGGACCATGTTGTCTTCGTCGTCAAACATGAACTCGGCGAGCGCCCGAGCAAGCTCCGTCTTTCCCACGCCCGTCGGGCCCAGGAAGATGAAGCTGCCGATCGGCCGTTTCGGGTCGGCAAGTCCAGAGCGGGCGCGTCGAATAGCGTCCGCAAGCGCGGTGATCGCCGTGTCCTGCCCGATAACCCGCTCGTGGATACGCTCCTCCATGTGGAGAAGCCGGTCGGCCTCGCCCTCGACGAGCCGTTCGACGTGTATACCGGTCCGTTCAGCGATCAACGAGGCGATGAGCTCCGAGGTGACCACCATGTCATCCGGGTGATCGGCCTCCCACTCCGCAACTCGCTTCTCGTGAGCTTCCTGAAGTATGGCGCGCTCGGCTTTCTTGGCGTCAGCCGTCTTATAGTCACGTCTTTCGGAGGCGGCTATCTCCTCCTCGCGAAGCCGGCGGACGATCTCCTCTTCGGCGCGTAGATCGTCCGGCACTCGATCGGATTCGATCCGTAACTTTGCGGAAGCCTCATCTATCAAGTCCACCGCTTTGTCCGGAAGGAACCGGTCGGACACGTACCGCCGCGCGAGATCAACGGACGATCTGAGCGCTTCGTCCGTTATCCGCACGTGGTGGTGTTCCTCGTAGCGTGGCCGCAGGGATCGCAACATCTCGATGGCGACATCCGTCTCGGGCTCCTCGACGAGCACCGGGGAGAACCTGCGCTCGAGCGCCTTGTCGGATTCGATGTACTTCCGGTACTCGTCCGGAGTCGTCGCTCCGATCGTCTGGAGCTCCCCGCGCGAAAGCGCGGGCTTCATGAGGTTCGAGGCGTCAATAGCGCCCTCCGCCCTACCCGCTCCGACGACGGTGTGTATCTCGTCGATGAAGAGGATCACTTCGCCCTCGGACTCCCGGACCTCGTCCATGACGGCCTTGAGCCGCTCCTCAAACTCTCCCCGGAACTTTGAGCCCGCAACCAGCGCACCCATGTCCAGCGCGGCCAGTTTCCGGTTCTTCAAAGATTCCGGAACGTCGCCGGACACGATAAGTTGAGCCAGCCCCTCTGCGATGGCGGTCTTCCCCACCCCGGCGTCGCCGATAAGGACCGGGTTGTTCTTGGTCCTGCGGGTCAGGGTCTGCATCACCCTGCGGATCTCTTTTTCGCGACCGACGACAGGATCAAGCCTGCCATCGCGCGCCAGTTGAGTGAGGTCCGTGCTGTACTGATCAAGCGCCTGGTACCGCTCTTCAGCGCTCTCAGACGTGACCCGTTGGCGGCCCCTGATTTCCTGGAGGGCCTGGTAGATCTTCTCCTTGGTCAGGTTGACCTCTTCAAAGATGCGTGCGCTATCGCCCGAGGTCTCGTCCGCTACGGCAAGCAACAGATGCTCGGCGCTGATGAACTTGTCTCTCAGCCGCTCGGCCTCCGCACGCGCGTTGTCCAGGGCCTGCTGGAGTCGCGGCGTGGCGTAGATGGTCTGCGCCGCAACCCCGAGGCGCGGACTTTGACGAAGCGCCGTCTCCACGCGGTCCGCCAGAAGGTCCGGGTCGACGTGCGCTTGCGCAAGGATTCGCGACGGCAATCCCTGCTTCAGACGCAGCAGCGCGAGCAGGAGGTGCTCGACGTCCCATTGTGAATGACGATGCTCTCGCAACAGGACCTGCGACGAAGCTATCGCCTCGCGCGCTTGTTCGGTGAAATCAGATTCCTTGAAAACCATTTTCTGGAGCCTCTTTATATCTCTGGAAACCGCCGTCGGCGGCACCTGTATCTTCGATTCGGTAGTCCTGCGCCGGTTCAATCACGTTCCGGCCGGGGCAGCGAGCGTCTGGAAGCGGCGGCCCTGCGGCGTACCAGCTCCATCGTTAATTCATTCACGCGATCTTCCAGTTCAGCGACGCGGTCAGAAAGTCTTGTCATGATCTCAACCCCCGCCAGGTTCAGTCCCAGGTCTTCTATCCATTCCTTGATCTGCAATAGCCGTTCAATGTCGCGGCCTGAATAAAGTCGGATGTTGCTGTCGGTACGGTGCGGATCGATCAGTCCTGCCCGCTCGTAGGTCCGTATGGTCTGCGGATGCAGGCTTACCCGGCGGGCGACGATGCTGATAGTAAATACGGGCTCGTGCTCCGAAAAATTCATGCATCACCTCCCGCGGCGGCATCAGTGCCCGCCGCACCTTCCGGCACGCCTTCCCGCAGCTGTCGGAGTCGTTCAAGCAGTCCCTTTTCCTGGTCGCTAAGGTCTTTCGGCACGGAGATAACCACCTTCGCGACGAGGTCCCCGTGGCCCGTCGCCCCGCGGCCGTGCCTCGGCATTCCCCTGCCTCCGAGCCGGAAGTTGCGGCCCTCAACGGTGCCCGGAGGCACTCTCAAGACCACCTTGCCAGACATCGTCGGCACCTCCACCTCACCTCCCAGGAGGGCATCCAGATACGAGACCGACACATCGGTCGTAAGGTCGTCCCCTTTTCGCGTGTACACCCGGTGCTTGCGAATGTCGACCTCGATCGTCACTTCCATCGTCTCATCCGGCCGTACGCGGATCCGATCACCGGCTGCGGTCCCCGCCGGAATCGTCACCTCGAGCGTCCTCGGCTGGGTCAACGCCCCGGAGCCGCCGCATGTCGGACACAACACCGTTCCGTCCACACCGGTCCCGTGACAGGCCGGGCAAGCCGCGGAGCCCTGAATGGTGACGGTCCGTTTGGAACCCGAGTAGGCCTCTTCAAGTGTGATCTGTGCGGTCGTGCGCAAAGTCTGGCGCTGAGGCCTGCCAAACGCCGACCCGCCGAGGCCGCCAAAAAGGTCTTCGAACCCCCCAAACCCTGACGACGGTCGCACGCCAGACCGGAATCCTGAGCCCCGGGAACGGCTTGTCTCGCGGATTTGCTCGGCATGCTTCCAGTTATCGCCGAACTCGTCGTAGTCTCGCCGCTTCTTTGAGTCTGAAAGGACCTGATAGGCGTCGTTGATGGACTTGAAACGCGTTTCCGCGCCGTCATCCCCCGGGTTCATGTCCGGGTGATAACGGCGCGCGAGCCGCCGGTAAGCGGTTTTGATCTGTTTCTCGTCGGCATCCCGAGGGACGCCGAGTTCAGCGTAGAAGTCTTTTGCCATGTCGTTATGGTGGAGATAGTATCTGAATCATGACTAAGAGTCAAGTATGCTTAGTCATATCAAGTCATTCACTTGATAGTGATGCACTCATATTTCTACACTGTGTGTGTTAGATGCCGGGGCTTTTCCCCGGACCAGTTTCCAGAACGCTCATGAGGTAAGTGAATTGACGCTACAGAGATGGGACCCCTTTGCCGGGTTCCGAAAACTCGACAACTTCAACAACCGGTTCTGGCTGCCGGTCTCAAGAACCAGGACCGCGCCGAACGCGATCACCGGCGGGTGGGGCATCCCCCTCGACGTGGTCGAGCAGGGCGACAACCTCGTCGTCCGCGCCTCCGTACCCGGAGTGAAACCGGAGGACATCAAGGTCAAGATCGAGGGCGACGTCCTAATGATCCGAGCTGAGGCGCAGGAAGAGACTGAACACGCAGAGTCCGAGTACCTGATGCGTGAGCGTCGGGCCGGTTCGTTCTATCGCGCCCTCCGGCTCCCGGACGCCGTCGACCAGGACGGGGTAGCGTCCGAGTACGCCCACGGCGTCCTGACCGTCACGCTTCCGAAGTCGGAGACGAGCAAGGTCCGAGAGATCGAGGTGAAGGTGGCCTGAGCAAGTCTCAGCAGCCTGCCACACGCAGATATAGCCCCCGGAGAATTGATCTCCGGGGGCTTCTTTGTTTGTAGTCGTTTGGTCGTCACCGCTTCGTGATCGACAGGACGGATCGGCGCCAGTCAGTTACCCCCGGGCCGCGTTGACACCCGTAATCGCCGACCGTAGGATCGCCGTTTAGCCTTCCTTACGATGCCTGAATTTTCACTTCCGGCTGCGGCCACTCCTGCCGCAACCCGGCTACCGTCCGTGTTCGCCCGGCACCAGGCGGTGGTCGGGGCGGCTCTCCGCGCCGAACTCGACGGCAAGACGCTGCCGATCTACGACACGCTCAGGTACTACATGGGCTGGGCCGATATCAACGGCGGGCCGATCAACCGGTCGTCCCAAAACGGCGTCGCCGAAAACGACTCTGCCCAAAATCCCGCGGAAGGAAAAAGGTTGCGGCCGACGCTGTGCCTGCTCGCGTGCGAGGCCGTCGGCGGCGATCCTGCGACGGCCCTGCCCGCCGCGGCCGCCATTGAGATGGTCCACAACTTCTCTCTGATCCACGACGATATCGAAGACGGGGACCGTACACGCCACCACCGCCCAACGTTGTGGGTGGTGTGGGGCGAGCCCGTCGCGATCGTCGCCGGAAACGGCCTTCTCGTGGTCGCTGATCTTGCGGTCCACAAGTTGCTGGCCGCAGGCGTGTCGACGGATACAGCGGTCGCGGCGGGTCACATACTCACCGAGCGTTACCTGTCGATGATGGAGGGCCAGTACCTGGACATCGCGTACGAAGGACGCACCGACGTGACGGTTGACGAGTATCTGGCGATGATCGAGCGCAAGACGGGAGCGCTGATGAAGGGCGCAGTCGAGCTCGGCGCGATCATCGGCTCCGGCGGCGCGTCGGACTCCGAGCACGCCGTCGACGGACTGCGTGCCGTCGGCGACGATCTGGGACGCATTTTCCAGATCCGCGACGACGTCCTCGGCATATGGGGCGGTCCGGCGCTCGGCAAACCGGTGGGGGCAGATATCAAGCGCAAAAAGAACTCGCTGCCCGTTGTGCACGTGTTTGAACACGCCCGTGACGCTCAACGCAGTGAGTTGCAACGGATCTACACCGGCGACGAGATCGAGGGCGATGACGTCGAGCGCGTGCTGGAAGTAATGGACGCCCTCGGAACACGAAACTGGTGTCAGGACCAGGCGGAGATCAGATGGGAGCAGGCGCATGAACGGCTCGCATCACTCCGGCTGGCTTCGGGCGCGGCTGCGGAACTACTTGAACTCGGCGAATACCTCCTCATACGGGAAGCCTGAGGGTGCTTGCCCTCGTCGCCGCCCGGCGTGAAGAGCTGGCGTCTGTGCTGCGCTTTAACGCGTTGTGGCGGCGCCGCAAAAGCCCGTGGCGACAGCGCCGCGCCCCTGAAGGCGCGCTGGCTTATCAGCGTCGCGACCACGCGGTTTCGGCGCTTTTGACCGGGGCGGGACGCGAGCGCACGGAGCGCGCCATGAAGTGGTTGATCGAGTCCGAGCGACCGGATTCAATTCTCGCGATCGGATTCGCCGGGGCGTGTTCTTCTAATCTCGATGTCGGTGATCTGGTCCTGGCGACTCGACTCCACCACATCGAAGGAAGCCCGTTCGACTGGGACTCCAATTCGCTCGACCGGGCGTCAGAGGGCGACGATGAGCACGGCGAGTTGATCGCAGACGGCGAAATGCTCGACCGGGCGCGCGCCGCCGTCGAGATGAACGGGATCGATTTCATGCCGTCTTCGACAGTAACCGTCAATTCCTTCGTCAGGACCCCCGGCCTTGCCACATGGCTCGGCACAACTTACGGCGTATCCGCGGTCGATCGGGAGAGCTACTGGGTTGCGGCGGCCGCGGCGGCGGCCGGAGTGCCCTGCTTGAGCATTCGCGCAATCGCGTACGCGGTGGACGAGACGGTTCCACGCGTCGCCGCAGAAATGCCCGACACGCCGGGCGGAGGAAGAGTAGGCCCTGCCCTGAGGTACGGGGTCAGGCACCCGCGAGGGCTGATTCGGTACAGGCGGGCGATGCGCACCGCCCGAAACGCAGCGGCGATGCTCACCGGCGTCCTGACAGAAGGTCACGGGCCTTCGAGCGGGACGGACTCCTGAATTGTCGGAACTGAGGCTCGGGCACGGACAACGGCGATCAGTTTCCCAGTGTCCGCCAGATCGCGGTTCGGTTAAATTGAACGTGTCGTTTCCATGTGATAGCTTGGCCGCCTGATCCCGTTGCGAGCGTCCCTTACAGCCATCCCTTCCCGAAAGGCCACGTATTGAGGGCGTTCACAAAGTGCCTCAACGTGAAATCGAAGCGCGCTCCAGAGTTCATCGATATCACGGACCTGGTTGTGGACGCGGTTGGAGAATCCGAGGTCGAGACCGGGATTGCGGTCGTTTTCTCCCGTCACACCACCGCGGCGATAAAGCTCAACGAGAACGAACCGTTGCTGATCAAAGACATGGAGCACTTTCTCGGCACCGTCGCGCCGCAGAAGGCGTTTTACGGGCACAACGATTTCGCAGTTCGTACGGTGCACATGCATGAAGACGAGTGCCCAAACGGTCACGCCCACTGCCAGCACCTGATGCTTGGTAGCAGCGAGATGATCCCCATCGCCAACGGCCAACTCACCTTCGGCAAGTGGCAGCGGGTATTCCTGGTAGAGCTCGACTTACCCAAAGACCGGGAAGTCATCGTCCAGATAATGGGCGAGTGACTCGTGTCCGACTCTGCGGAGCGGAGCGGTCTTCGAAACGGGCCGCACGTATCGCGGCCCGCGAAAGGCGTTGTAGGGACGTATGGCAATACGCCCGGGGGAGGTGGGACCCGGGCAGAGAAACGCCCGCGCTAATCCCCAAAAGTGCGACACCGATCTCTCCACGGCGCTCGCGATAACCACGGCAAGATCGTGCCCCTGGGGACAGGAGTAGAGCCGGTGGCCTGGAAAAAGCAACGGGACGAACTGTTGTCGACCGTTCTCGAGATGGACCGCCTCGGACTGGTTTCCGGCACCTCCGGAAACGCCAGCGTCCGGCTGGAAAAAGCCGCCGATCCCAACGCTTTCCTCATAACCCCCGCCGCTCTGCCCTACCCGACCATGACGCCGGGACAACTCGTTCCCGTCAATGGAGCGATGGAACCTCTGGAGGGCGACGGCGTGCCGTCCTCCGAGTCGTTGTTGCACCTTGCGATCTATCGGGCGCGGGCAGACGTTAGGGCCGTGATGCACACGCATTCGGTGTACGCAAGCGCCCTTGCCGTGGCCGGACGGCCGCTCCCGCCGATCGTTGACGAGCTCGTCGTGTATGTCGGCGGGCAAGTGGAGGTCGCCGAGTACGGCTTCCCCGGGACTGAGGCGCTCGCTCGGGCCGGGGTGGAGGCGCTCGGCGACCGAAGGGCCGTGCTACTGCGCCACCACGGCATGTTCGCCGTGGCGGACACGGCAAAAGAGGCCCTTCGCGTCTGCGCATTGGTCGAGCGTGTGGCGCATATCTTCATATGCGCGGAGGCGATCGGTGGGGCCAGGGAAGTACCGGCTGCCTCTTTTGAGGCGGAACGTCGTATGTACCTTGAGCGCGCCGGGTTGACCTGAGCGGGTTCTGCGTGGAAACGGCGCGGCCCACCCGCTCGCGGCGTCACGGCTTGCCCGAAGCACAGTTGGAGGAGATGTCATGGTGGTCCCTGTCAACGTCGTGATCGACACCGACCCAGGGGTAGACGACTTCCTTGCGATCGCGCTCGCGCTCAACTCACCCGAGTTGGCGATAGAGGCGTTCACGACGACCGGCGGAAACGCCGCGCTCCGGCACACAAACGCCAACATGTTGAGAATCCTCGAAGCTCTGGATGGGACGGCGATCCCGGTTTATCGAGGCGCACAGCGGCCGCTCGTCGGGAGTTTCGGCGATGCCGAGGACGTCCACGGCGAAGGTGGACTGCCGATACGCCTGCCGACTCCGGTGATGCGTCCACGTCCCGGTCATGCGGTCAAGTTCCTGGCCCGACGGCTTGCAAACGGACCGCCGCTCACCCTCATCGCACTGGGTCCGCCAACAAATGTCGCCCGTCTTTTCCGTGATTTCCCCGGCTCGCGTCGGTTCGTGGATCGCGTTGTGGTCATGGGCGGCGCGCTGGACGTACCCGGAAACGTGACCCCATACGCCGAGTTCAACGTGTGGTCGGACCCTGAGGCGACCGCTGTGGTGTTCGAATCAGGCGTGCCGGTGACACTTGTCGGCAGCGACGTGTGCAATCGGGTCCGTGCGCACGCCGCTGACACCCCGCCGCCCATCGACCCCGTTATCGGCCGCCTTGTGGAAGCGCAGTTCGCGGCGCGGCCCGGGCGATACATCACCCTGTACGACCCGCTAACGGTCATGGCGGCGGTGCGACCTGACATTCTCGTACTCGAGCCGCTCGCGATTGAGGTTGATACGACCAGCGGACCGGAGCGCGGCCGGACCCGCCGAAGTCACGTCGGGACGGTGATCGACGTCGCAACGGACGTGAACGCTGACGCCGCCATTTCTTTGTTCACGGAGCGCGTGATCCGCGGCCGGTTCCGCCGCTGACCATGCCGCTCCACATACGTACCACGGACCGGGTGGCGACGCAGCGGACCGCATTTCTGATGCAGTAACCTGATTTACCGCTCCAAAAACTGGGAGATCTCACAACGGCACTCCGCCCATCAGGCGGTAAAATGCCTGTACGGGCAGAGCGAGTGTCATCACGCGGTCGCCCGGTACTCGACGAATACGGACACGGGGGAGTCAATGACCACGAGCTCGATCGAGACCGTTGACAGGGAGATCTGCAACGTCGTCCAGTCCGACTTCCCGCTGGTGGATCGGCCGTTCCTCAAGATTGCGGAAGACCTCGGGGTAACCGAAGACGAGGTCATTGAGCGGCTCGCCGAGCTCAAACGTAAAAACGTGGTCCGGCAGATCGGCGCCATATTTGATACTCGGCGACTCGGGTACAAGACGACGCTTGTCGCCATGCGCATCTCCCCTGACGCGTTGGACGCCGCCGCACAGATCGTGAACCGGCATCCGGGCGTTAGCCACAACTACGCCCGCAACGGTCACTTCAACCTGTGGTTTACGCTCGCGGTTTCGCCATTTGAGGACCTCGACGAGACCCTGGAAGCGATGGCGAAAGAGACAGGCGCCGAGGCGACGCGCAAGATGCCGACAATCAAGTTCTTCAAGATCGGCGTCAACTTTGACATGGTGAAACAGGAATCGGACGCCACCTCATACTTCAAGCCGGACGAGACGACGGACGTGAAAAATGAGGCGCCGTCGGACGATCCTGACTGGAACCGGGCGCAGCCGCTTTCCGATTTCGACATAGCTTTCGTTCGGGAAATGCAGGAGGACCTACAGGTCGTCCAGGAACCCTTCAAAGAGATGGCGGAACGGCTTGGCGTGGACACTGCGAGACTGTTCGCGCACGCACAAGACATGATGGATCGCAAGCTCATGCGGAGGTTCTCGGGGGTCTTGCATCACCGAAGAGCGGGGTTCGCCGCCAACGCGATGGGCGTTTGGAACGTGCCGGAGGGTCGATCTGAAGAAGTCGGCAACATCATGGCGCAGTCAAAGTGGGTAACCCACTGTTATGAACGGCCGCGCTTCCCTGACTGGAAGTACTCCCACTTCACGATGATCCACGCCACGACTCCAGAGGCGTGCGTGGAGATCGCAAAGGAAATCTCGGAAGACACCGGAATCTCCGACTACCAACTCTTGTACTCCAGCCGCGAGTACAAGAAGACGCGCGTCCGTTATTTCGTAGACGAGTAACCGCACGCCTCGCCATCCGGCGACACTTCGCCGGGATCTGGCGAGCCCATCTCATCCCGCCCATGACCGTACTAGGAGACTTCTTTGCCCGCGTACTACCCCGCATTCATCAACATCCGGGGCCGCCGATGCCTTGTCTTCGGCGGCGATCACGAGGGTGAGCGCAAAGTGCGTTACCTGCTCGAATGCGGCGGCGTGGTGACGCTATTCAGCCCGGAAGACGACACACTCCCGGGACTCTTCGAGCTGGCCTCAGACGAGCGCATCACCTGGGAACGCCGCAAGTACGAGCCGGGCGATATCGCCGGCGCCTGGGTGGTGATCGTGGCGGACACATCCTCGGACGAAACCAACCGCGCGATACAGGCGGAGTCGGAAGAGCGGAACGTCCTGTGCAACGTCATGGACGTAACCCCTCTCTGTAACTTCATCGCACCCGCCATCATCCAACGCCAGGATGTGACAGTCGCAGTGTCAACGGCCGGGACGAGCCCTGCCCTCGCCCGCCGCCTGCGCGAGCGTATGACCGATCAAGAGTACTGCCAGTGCCTCCGCTGGGCGGACATGGGGCCGATGCTCGCCGACGTGCGGGTAGAAGTCCGGAGCCGCTCTTTGCCCGTGACGCCTGACGACTGGGCGGAATCGATTACGGATCAGATGCTTGAGCAATTCGAGGCCGGGGACCGGGACGGCGCACGGGCTATGCTGGTCTCTGCGCTTGAGGAACGGGCATCGAAATAACCCGCTGTCTCCGAGGGCCGATCCCGTACGGCGAAAATCCCGCCACAAATCCCGGCAAGAATCTCGCAAGAATCAAAGATGACAGGTAACAATCCCAAACACGTCCGGGTCGGAACCCGCGGCAGCGACCTTGCCGTAAAACAGACCGGTCTTATCGTGTCGATGCTCCGCAATGCTCATCCCGACACTGATTTCGAGCTGGTTCTTATCAGCACGATCGGAGACCGGGACAAGCAGACCCCGTTGGAGTCTGTCGGCGTGTCGGTGTTTGTCAAAGAGCTCGAGACCGCGCTTGAGGACGGCCGCGCGGACATCGCTGTCCACAGCCTGAAAGACATGCCGTCAGAGGTGCCGGACGGTTTCACGATCGCCGCTATCGCAGAGCGTGGCGATTCCCGGGATGTCCTCGTGACGCGGTTCAATACAGACATCGCCGGGCTGCCTCCCGGCGCTCGCATAGGTACGAGCAGCCCGCGCCGGGCCACCCAACTACGCGCCGCCCGTGGCGACATCGAGATACTGCCGATCCGTGGCGACGTCGACACCCGGATGAAGAAGGCGATGGGCGGCGACGAGACGGGGTACGACGGGGCGATTCTCGCAGCAGCCGGACTGGACCGGATGGGACGACTCGCCGAAGCGACAGAACTCCTCGACCCTGATGTTTTCGTCCCCGCAGCGGGTCAGGGATCACTTGCCGTCGAGACGCTGTCGGCCAGCGCGTCCGTTATCGATATGGTGGCGGCGATCGATCACGCGCCCACGCGTGCTGCGTCGCTGGCCGAGAGGGCGTTCCTTGCGCGGCTCGGAGCCGGGTGCGCCACCGCCGCCGCGGCGTACGCGACGCTGGATGGCGACGTCATGATGCTACGCGGCTTTGCGGCGGCGCCACGCGGCGACCGAACGATGACGCAGACGCGATCCGGCGACATCAAAGACGCCGTCGGCATCGGAGCCGCACTTGCCGACGAGATGATCAAACGGGGTGCGCTGGAGTTGATTCGTGGTTGAGCGAGGACCGGTTCCCGGACTTGTCTCTCTGGTGGGCGCGGGACCGGGCGACCCCGGCCTCATCACGGTGAAGGCGATGGACCGGCTGCGGTCGGCAGACGCCGTGGTATACGACCGTTTGTCAGACGCGGGACTGCTGGCAGAGGCGCGCCAGGACGCCGAGATGTTCGACGCCGGCAAGGGCCGCGGCGACGCGCGTATGACGCAGGACGAGATAAACGCCTTGCTTGTCGAGCTATCTTCCAGAGGAAAATCGGTCTGCCGATTGAAAGGCGGCGATCCGTTCGTATTCGGCCGCGGCGGCGAGGAGGCGTTGGCGCTTTCGGGCGCGGGGTTGCCGTTCGAGGTCGTTCCCGGCGTGACATCTTCGATCGCAGCGGCCGCGTACGCCGGCATCCCGGTAACCCATCGGGGAGTGGCCACATCGTTCACCGTGATAACGGGCAGCGAGGATCCGGGCAAGCCGGACTCACAGCTTGACTGGGATGCGCTTGCACGCCTGCCCGGCACGTTGATCTTCTTGATGGGCTGGCAGGCGCTACCCGCTATCGCCCGAGAGCTCATCAAACGCGGCGCTTCACCCGGCCGACCCGCGGCGCTCGTCCAGTGGGGCACGACGCCAAAACAGCGATCCGTCACAGGAACGCTGGAGAACATCGCAGAGGTCGGCCGTTCGGCGGGGCTGGGCGCGCCGGTGGCGGTGATCGTCGGCGACGTTGTTGGTCTGCGCGACGGCATCGCGTGGTTCGACAACCGCCCGCTTTTCGGCAAACGCGTGCTTGTCACCCGAACGCGATCGCAGGCCTCCCGGCTCCGGTCGCAGCTTGAGGGTGCGGGCGCATGGTGCGTCGAGTTCCCCGCGATAAGCGTCGTCCCTGTTGACGACCCGACCAGCATAGACGCCGCGCTCAAAAGACTCGGCGACTACGACTGGGTGACGATCTCCAGCAGCAACGGCGCACGTGGGTTACGCGCCCGGATGGATGTGCTCGGGATGGACGGCCGCGACTTCGCCGGCGTAAAAATCGCGGCGGTGGGGCCGGCCACGGGCGTTACGGTACGGCAAGAGCTCGGCGTGACCCCCGATCTCGTGCCGGAGGAGTACGTCTCGGACGCCGTCCTGAGGGACATGAAGGCGCTCGGAATGGGCGGCAAACGGGTCCTCGTCGTCGGTTCCGACATCGGGCGCGACGTGATTCCGGACGGGTTGCAGGCGCTCGGGGCGACGGTGGATCGCGTCGTCGCGTACCAGACGAAGGCGCCGGAAAATTCGGGCGAAGAGGCTCGCGCAATGTTCGCCGAACCGGGCCTGGATATCACGACATTTACCAGCTCCTCCGGCGTGGACAACCTGATCGATCTGCTCGGCGGACCGGAGCTGATCAACGGCACAGTAACAGCGTGCATGGGTCCGATCACGGCTGAACGCGCCCGCGAACGAGGGCTTAGAGTAGATGTGGTGGCCCCGGAGCGGACGATGGAAGCGCTTTCGGGGGCCATCGTCGACTACTTCTCCAAGCGAGGCACCGATGGCTAAAGATGGACTACCGGCATTCGCCCGCTACCGCAGGCTGCGGTCCTCCCCCGGCCTTCGTCGGTTGGTCGGCGAGACGCGTGTGAGCGTCGACGACTTCATCTACCCGCTGTTCATCACAGCGGGCGAGAACATCAAGGTCGAAATCCCGCCGATGCCCGGGTGTTACCAGGTGTCGGTGGACCGTCTCGGCGAAGAGCTTGACGAGATCGAGGCGCTCGGCATACCGGGCGTCCTACTTTTCGGGTTGCCGGCCGAGAAGGACGCCCGCGGGTCAGACGCCTACTCCGACGACGGCATCGTCCAGCGGGCCATCAGGGAGGCGAAACGCACCCATCCAGACCTGGTCGTGATTACGGACGTGTGCCTTTGCGAGTACACGGACCACGGACACTGTGGCGTCGTCCGGGACAACGGGACCGTCGATAACGACGCAACGCTGGAACTCCTGGCGGCCGAAGCGGTCTCACACGTGCGCGCAGGCGCGGACGTGGTCGCGCCGTCGGCGATGATGGACGGCCAGATCGCCGCTCTACGCAGCGGTCTCGACGAGGCCGGATTCGTAGACACCCCGATCATGGCCTACGCCGCCAAGTACGCATCGGCGTTGTTCGGGCCGTTCCGCGTCGCAGCCGACTCCGCGCCGGAGTTCGGCGACCGCCGAAGCTACCAGATGGACCCCGGCAACGGCCGGGAGGCTCTCCTCGAGGTGCAATCCGACATCGATCAGGGCGCCGATATCGTGATGGTGAAGCCCGCGCTGGCGTACCTGGACGTGATCCGTGAAACACGCCGCATGACGGACCTGCCAGTGGCGGCGTACAACGTGAGCGGCGAGTACGCGATGGTGAAGGCCGCAGCAGCCAACGAGTGGATCGACGGCCAGCGCGTCACGCTCGAGGTGCTCGGCTCGATCAAGCGGGCCGGCGCCGACATCATCATCACCTACCACGCAAAAGAAGCCGCCCGCTGGCTGGCGTGAATTCCAACGTCTCCTCATTCCCGTTAAGACTGTAATCTAGTCTCGGAAACACACTCCGGTCGGAAAACGTCCGCGCTGCTGCCACGACCCATTCTGGTGTGCCTGAAGGGAAGACGAAACGATGCCAGCAGACAAGACCATCACCATACTCGGCGGCGGCGTGGGAGGTCTCGTCACCGCCCGGGAGTTGCGGGGACGGTTGGGGCGGGAACACCGCATCGTCCTGGTGGACCGTGAAGCCCGACACGTCTTCTCGCCGTCGTTCCTGTGGCTCATGGTCGGCAGACGTCGGCCGGAGAAGATCTGGCGTGACCTCTCCCGGGTGTCGAGAAAAGGCATCGAGGTGGTCCGAGGAGCGGTCACAGCCATCGACCCAGAATCGCGCCGAGTCGAGGTGGCGGGTCGCACGATCGAGAGCGACTACCTGGTCGTCTCGCTGGGCGCTGACCTTGAGCCGGACCGCATCCCCGGGCTGGCAGCCGCGGGCCACAACCTGTACACGTTGGAAGGCGCGACCGAGATCCGCGACACCCGGCTAGGGCTGGATCACGGCCGGCTCGTGGTGCTGGTCTCCTCGATGCCGTTCAAGTGCCCGGCCGCACCGTACGAAGCCGCGATGCTGTTAGACGACGACCTCCGGAAACGCGGAGTGCGCGACAACGTGGAAATGACGGTGTTCAGCCCGGAACCGGGACCGATGGGCGTGGCCGGTCCGGAGATGTCCGGCGCAGTGCGGCAGATGATCGAAGACCGCGGTATCGAGTACCGACCCCAACACCAGGTCGAATCGGTGGACCCGGACGCCCGGACGCTGCGGTTCAACGACGGCTCAGAGGAGCCGTTCGACTACCTGGTTTACATCCCTCCGCACGCCGCGCCGCAGGTCGTCCGTGATTCCGGGCTCGCTGGCGAAACTGGCTGGGTGTCCGTTGACCGCCACACAATGGAGACCGGATTCGAGGGCGTCTACGCGATCGGAGACGTGACCACAATCCCGCTGGCGATGGGGTTGCCGCTGCCGAAGGCCGGTACGTTCGCTCTCAGGCAGGCCAGGGCGGTCGCGCAGACCATCGCGGCAGAGGTTCGAGAGACCGGAACATCAGGGCGTTTCGACGGCTTCGGCGAGTGCTTCGTCGAGGTCGGCGGTGGAAAGGCCGGAATGGGCTCGGGCAACTTTTACGCAGAGCCGACGCCGGAGGTGAAGCTAAGAAAGCCCGGCCGCATCTGGCACATCGGCAAGGTTCTGTTCGAAAAGAGATGGTTCAACCGCTGGGCCTGAGCGGCCGCACACTCTTCGAGAACTTCAGCACGCCGGACCTGTGCGCCCGGCCGCATGATGTGGCGGATCGCCCCGTTGCGCCGTCGCCCTTCGAGAACCTCAGGGCGCGGGCGAGAACCTCACGGCGCGGGTTGAGCGCCCGGGTCTTGCGTCTTGAGCACGGCGTGAATGAAGTCACAGGCGGGGGTCTCGATGCCGAGTTCGCGGCCCATCCTGCCGACCGTGCCGTGGAGCGAGTCGACCTCCAGACGGTTGCCTTGAAGAACGTCCACCGCCATCGAAGATCGCGTCTCCGGTCCCAGCCGGCCCAGGTAGCCCATCACGTCCTCACGCTCGCCGTCCAGATCGACCCCGCTGGCTCTGCCGATCGCCTCGACCTCGTCGACGACCTGGTTCAGAAGCGCCCATGCCTCGGGGGTGGACTTCAGATATCCAAGCGTCCGGTGCGTGACGGCGGTCATCCCGGCGAGGCCGTTGATGAACATGAACTTGTTCCACAGGTTCCGATGCACGTACTCCGAGAACACGGCGTCGATCCCCGGAACGTCCAGCGTCTCATGTACGCGCCGACCGCGCTCGCTGTCACCGCCAGCGCCCTCACCGAACACGATGCGACGCGGCCCGTCCAACTGGCTCACGGCGCCCGGGCCCTCCATGTGGGAGACGATGTAGGTCAGTCCCCAGAGGACGTTGTCTCGGAACTCTGGAGGCAACTCTTCCTGCAAACGCTCGGCCGCATCGGCGCCATTCTGGACGCACAGGATTGTCGTCTCAGGTCCGACCATCGGGAGCATGTCTCTGACGGCGTCCTTCGTGGCGTACCGCTTGACGCAGAACAGAACCAGATCGCAAACACCGGCCTCGGTAGGGGAACCGGCGTGCACCGCAACGGTCCGCTCACCCGCGCCGACGCTGGTAATCCGGAGGCCGTTGCGCTGCAGAGTCTCCAGGTTTGGGCCGCGAGCGACGAGCCACACATCTCGTCCGGCCTCAGTGAGCACACCGCCGTAGTACGCGCCGACGCCGCCGGCCGCCATGATTCCGATCTTCAAAAGCTGGTCCTTGTCCCTGGTTCAAGAT
>JAQBUX010000213.1 GCA_027623795.1 Chloroflexota bacterium | reverse complement strand
CCCTGCGCCCTCCCCGTTGAGCGCGCGCGCGACCTCAAACATCTCCGGGACCGGTTCGAGGCAGGTGATGTCGAAACCCCGGCCGGTGAAGAGCCGTGTTGCGCGGCCTGTGCCGGAGCCGATCTCCAGAACTCTAGCCGGGGCGCGGATCGAAGCGGCGTCCACGACGTCCGTGCCGATCTGCCGGGGATACTGTGACCGGTACTTTTCGTATTCGTGCGCCACGGGCCCAAAGTTGCCCGGGCGTCTTCTTGAATTCGCGGAAAACATCGGAAGTTCCTCCGCTAAAGATCTTCGACCTCGCTGACCAGAGCAGACACTGACTGCTTTGCGTCGCCGAACAGCATCGACGTGCGGTCCAGGTAGAAAAGGTCGTTGTCTATCCCGGCGAACCCGGACGCCATCGACCGCTTCAAAACGATCACCGACTGCGCGTGGTCCACGTTCAAGATCGGCATCCCGTAGATCGGGCTGCCTTCGCGGTCCCTAGCGGCCGGATTCACGACGTCGTTCGCGCCGACCACTACCGCCACGTCAGTCTGGTCGAAATCCCTGTTGATCTGGTCAAGGTCGTATAGCTGATCGTACGGAACGTCAGCCTCCGCGAGGAGTACGTTCATGTGACCGGGCATCCGGCCTGCGACAGGGTGGATGGCGTACTTCACGTCCACGCCCCGGGCCTGCAGCAGGTCGGCGAGGCTGCGAAGTTCGTGTTGCGCCTGCGCCACGGCAAGCCCGTAGCCGGGGACGAAGATCACCGAGCTGGCGTACGCCAGCATCATCGCCGCGTCCTGCGGTTGGACGGAACGGTATGGCCGGACTTCACCCCCGACGCCGACGACCTCCGTACCGGATGCGCCGAACCCGCCAAACATGACGTTGATCAGTGATCGGTTCATGGCGCGCGTCATGATGCGGGTCAGGATCAACCCCGAGGCGCCCACGAGCGCCCCGGCGATTATCAGGATGTTGTTGTCCAGGGCGAAACCGGTCGCCGCGGCGGCGAGCCCTGAGTAGGAGTTGAAAAGCGCCACGACGACCGGCATGTCTGCGCCACCGATCGGCGTCACCAGCAGAATGCCAAGGAGCAGGGCTAGAGCTACCAGCACGCCGAATATCAGCTCGTTATCGATCGGGTCGACGACAAGGAACACACCCATCGCGACGATCAGGACCCCGATCAGCCCGCTGACCAAGTTTCGTCCCGGAAACAGGATCGGGTTTTGCGATACCCATCCGACCAGCTTGCCGCCCGCCACAAGACTGCCGGTAAGCGTCAGCGCGCCGATCGCCGTACCAAGCATGACGGTTGCGCCTACGTCCTCGTCGACGTGCCCGGCGTCGACCAGGCGGATGAACTCGGAGCCCGCCAGGAGGGCCGACGCGCCGCCGCCGAATGCGTTGAACAGGGCCACCATCTGCGGCATCGCAGTCATCTGGACGGTACGGGCCATTAGGACCCCGATCACGGTCCCGACAACGACCCCGCCGATGATGAACTCGTACTCGACGATATTCCGGTCGACGAGCGTTACGCTGGCGGCGATGAGCATGGCGAGCGCGGACAGCCGGTTACCGTTCCGCGCCGTCGCGGGAGTGCGAAGGAGCATCAATCCCACAATGAACAGGACGGCGGCAACCAGATAGCTGCCGTTGATCAGGTTGATGTAGTCCTGGTCGCTCAATGGATGCCCGTCACTTGCCGGCGTCCGGCCGCTCGCGGCGGCGGAACATGCGCAGCATCCGGTCCGTAACGAGGAAACCTCCGACCACATTGATGGTCGCGAGGACGACGGCGCCCGTGGCCAACCACTGGCTCAGCCCGCTGTCCGTCATCCCGGCCGCAACGAGGGCGCCGACGATCACGACGCCCGATATTGCGTTGGTCCCGGACATCAACGGCGTATGCAACGTTGGAGGTACCTTCGTGATCACGGTGTAGCCGATAAACATCGCCAGCGCGAAAACGGTCAGCGAGAGGATCAGGGACTCAAGCATCGTTAGCCGCTCCCGCCGACCGCGGCCGCTTCCGCAACCTCGGCTCCGATACCGACCAGTTTTCCGCCGTGCGTCACTCCGGCGCCTGCGATCACTTCGTCCTCGAAATCGACCACCAGCTCGCCTTCCGGCGAGATCAGGAGGTCCAGCAATCCGGCGACGTTTCGGGAGTACAGCACGCTTGCCTCTCCAGGCATCATCGACGGTATGTTCACAGGGCCGAGGATCGTGACGCCTGCGCGTTCAACGTTGCGTCCCGGGACAGTAACTTCACAGTTACCGCCCGCTTCCGCTGCGAGGTCCACGATCACGGAGCCCGGCTTCATCGCCTCCGTCATCTCGGTGGTGATGAGCACCGGGGCCGGTCGGCCCGGTATGAGCGCCGTGGTGATTACGACGTCGGCGCTTGCCACGTGCGCCGCCAGCGTTTCCCGCTGAAGGCGCTGGGCCTCTTCCGATTGCGTCCCGGCGTATCCACCTTCCTTCTCGGAATCCTCCGGAGTCGGGATATCCACGAACTTTGCGCCCAGGCTCTCGACCTGCTCTTTGACGACGGGGCGGATGTCGAACGCCTCGACCCTGGCTCCCAGCCTGCGGGCCGTCGCGATCGCCTGGAGTCCCGCGACTCCGGCGCCAAGGACAAGCACCGTCGCCGGCGGTATCGTTCCGGCCGCCGTCATCATCAACGGGAAAAACTTGCCGATCGTGTTCGCCGCCATCAGGACCGCCTTGTAACCGGCGAGCGAACTCTGGGAGGAGAGCACATCCATCCGCTGGGCCCGGGCGATGCGCGGCATGAGCTCCATGGCGAAAGCGGTCACCCCGGCGTTGGCAAGCCGGGACAGCATATCCGGGCTGGTTCGCGCTCTGAGGAGTCCGATAACGACAGCGCCCGGCTTCAGGTTGTCTATTTCCTGGTTGGTCGGCTGACCGACCTTCAACACGATATCGGCGTCGTGCAACATATCGGTCACGGTCTCAGCCATCTCGGCCCCGGCCATGATGTATGCGGCGTCAGGAAACCCGGCGTTCGTGCCGGCGTCCGGTTGGACGACGACGGTTTGCCCCGCGTGTGTGAGGCGGGCGACAGTCTCCGGAACGAGCGCGACGCGCATCTCGCCCTGTTCCGAGTCCGCTGGGACAGCGATCTTCATGATGGCTCACAGTGCCGGGGTGGGGGAGGCGCCGGTGATCCCCTGAGTAACTTCCGAGTCGCCGCAGGGTTGCCCGCAAGTTGCCCCTGAGTTATCCGGTTCTCCGGGGGTTATCCCGGGGTTGTCAGGGCCACGCGGGAATCGACCTTCAGATCATATGACGCTCCGGCTCGCAACGTATTGGGTTGAGACGCGAATCATATGTGTGATCTCGAAGTCTATGGTCACGACTCCACTTCGGTCGCCACTGTGACGCCCGTGACAGGCGTTGGTTGATTGCGATGCAGGTGTGCCTGGGACGGCCGAATGACCACGGCTGGCGGGTCGATCAACATTGTTCCGCGGCAACGGGCGGAGCAGATGCGTTCGTATGTCGCAGTGGTCCGGATCGCTGTGGCCCGCGCTGCACGGCCCGGTCGATATCAGGCCACGACGCTTGAGGGGTAGCCGGGGGCAGTACGATCAACGGCTGACCAGGGCCCGCCTCATGGGACATCGCGCACAATCATCGGCTGGAGTCGCCAGACATAACGATGTCGGGACGCGTAGACTCGCCCGGATGACCCAACATGACTGAGGCCGATATCAGGCCGACGGGACGACCGCGTCTCGACGCATTCCTCGTATACGGCGGACGTGGGGCCCGCGCCACAGGGATGGGCATACTCGCTGTGCTCATCGCCATATATCTGGATGCCGTCGGACTTAGCGCGCCGCGCATAGGTTTTCTTCTGGGCGTCAGCCTCGTGGGCGGGGTCGTGCTGTCTTCGATTGTCGTCGTCGCAGGCCCGGCGGCTTCCAGTCGCAACTGGTTTGCCTCGTTGACGATAATTACCGGCCTCTCGGGGTTGCTCCTGGTCGCCACGGACAACTTCTGGCTCCTCACGGCCGGATCGTTTTTTGGCGCGTATGCGGCCAGCGGCATGCATGCGGGCCCGGTCGTCCAGCTTGAACAGGCCGGGCTTGCCGAGGTCTCGACACCTGAGAGACGTACCCGGTCGTTCGCCAACCTGTCTGTGTTCTCGTCAGGCGGCCGGGCGCTGGGGGCTCTGATCGCGGGGCTGTCGACGCTACTGATCAAAGTGTTTGACCTTGAACCGGTCGACGCATACCGGATCACGATCAGCCTCTACGCCGTCTTTAATTTCGTCGCCGCGGCCATGTACCTGGGCCTCTCTCCCGCCGTCGAGACGGGCACGATAGGCCCCGGCCGATTCACGAACCCGCTTCGGACGCGGTCCCGCGGGCGAATCCTTGGGATATCCGGATTGTTCGGGGTCGACTCGATGGCTGGCGGCATGGTCTCGGACGCCTTCGTCTCGTTCTGGCTGTTCACCCACTACGGCGTCAACGAGGGGACCATCGGCGCGGTACTGGTTGTCGCACAGCTCGGGAACCTGGTCTCGATCTGGGCCGCGCCGTATGTGGCCCGGCGCGTTGGCCTGCTCAACACGATGGTGTGGACGCAGGTCGCAGGCAACTTGTTGCTGATAGCGTTCGCTCTTGCCCCGAACGCCGCGTTCGCGATCGTCGTGTTCTTCGTGCGTGACATATTCAACGAGATGGACGTGCCGACGCGGCAGTCTTACGTAATGGCGATCGTGCCGCCTGATGAGCGCGTCGTCATGGCGGGCGCAAACAACCTTGGCCGCACCATCTTCCGGATGCCGAGCACTACGTTCACCGGCCTGTTGTGGAGTAACGGCGTTACGGCTGCGCCGTTTCTAATCGCCGCCACTATGAAGCTCGTTTACGACTTTGGAGTGTACGCGGCGTTCCGCGGCGTGAAGCCGCCCGAGGAAGACCTGCGGTTTACCGAACCGGCGAGCGAAGCGCCAGACTAGCTGTAGTTCCCACGGACGTTGTTTACAGGCGTGAGGCTGGGGTTGCTCCGTCGATGCCTCCGTGTGGGCGGCGATGATTGTAGCGGTGCAAGAAGCCGGGCAACGCAGCCAGGCGCTCTTCATTTGAA
>JAQBUX010000212.1 GCA_027623795.1 Chloroflexota bacterium | reverse complement strand
AGCATCGAGGCGGCGATCGCCCACCTGTCTGAGGTCGTAATCGGCCAGGACCCGTGGTCCACCGAGCGCCTCTGGCAGAAGATGTTCCGGGGCAACTTCTTCCCGGCCGACACGGTGTACGGGTGCGCCATCAGCGCCATCGACATCGCCCTCTGGGACATCAAGGGCAAGTCCGTTGACATGCCGGTCTACAAACTCCTCGGCGGTCCGGTCCGCGACAAGGTCATCTGCTACCCGCACGTGAACGGCAACACGCTCCAGGACCTGATCGACGACTGCAAATCGCATGTGGATCGGGGCTGGAAGTTCGTTCGCTGGCACCAGCCGCAGACATTCGGGCTGTACAACGACACCGACGGGCACGGCGTTCTTGAGCCGCGCGAGTCGATCAAAGTCGCGGTAGAACAGATCGCCGGCGTTCGCGCCGCCCTGCCGGATGTCGAGATCTGCTTCGATGTCCACACCCGGTTGGACACGACCCACGTGATCGAGATGTGCAGGGACCTCGAAGAGTTCAAGCCCTTCTTTATCGAAGACCCGATCAGGTCCGAGAACCCGGCGAGCTACCGGAAGATAGCCGCCAAGATCAACCTGCCGATCGCCGCCGGCGAGCAGTGGGTCTCCAAGTGGCCGTTCCGCGAGGTGATCGAGCAGGAAACGATCGACTACGCACGGATCGACCTGTGCATCGTCGGCGGCATCACCGAGGCGCTCAAAATCACGCACTGGGCAGAAACGCACTACATCGACATCGTCCCCCACAACCCGCTCGGCCCGGTCAGCGCGGCCGCCTGCGTGAACCTCTGCATGGCGTCAACCAACGTCGGCGTCCAGGAGATGCCACGGCAGCCCGGCACCTTCGCTACCGACCTGTTCCCCAGGCAGATCGAGTGGGAGGACGGTTACGCATGGGTGCCGGACGCACCGGGGCTGGGCGTGGACTTCGACGAGAGTGTGGCGGAGTCAAACAGGGTCGATCCACGGGGATGGGTGTCCCAGCTAAAGCGAAACGACGGCGCGTTTACGAACTGGTAGGCGCGATTCCCGACTGTTGCGGCGTCAATCCAGGCTGATCGTTTGAACCGTACGCATCTGGTCGCGATCGCCGTCGGGGCCGTTCTTCTGACGATCCTGTGGGCGTTCGTCGTTCCGTTGTTGCTGGACCTTGGCGATTCCAACGGCCAGAACGCGGCGCTCGGATGGATCGTGTTGATCGGTGCGACGATCGTAGTCGGGTGGGTGATGTTCCGGCCGCCCGGCGCCCAACCCGGCGACGACGGACCGCCCCGAAAACCACGCCGTGGGCTGCGTCGATCACCGAGGAACCGCCGAAGCGGTCGTGACAATTAACGCCAGTGTCCTCAGGCCCTCGAAGGACCGTGTCCGGGTCAACCCCTTACGCGACAACAACCTCCGCGCCAACGGCCTTGTTGAAGCGCGGCAACAGTTCCCGGTTCACGAGCTCCATGCTGCGAAGCCAGGCGCGACGGTCGTCGTCGTCCTTCCAGTCGAAGCTCATCACGTCTATCGCCCCGAACGGACCGACATCCTCCCAGAGGCGAAGCAACCGATCCAGCGCTGTATCGACGTCCCCGGCGATAATCATCTCGTCGAGGAAGTAGTCCATGTTGACGTCCGCGTCCGGCATCGACAGGTCGTTCTTCATAATGCCAAGGCCCGGGCCGCGCTGAATCGCCGTCCTCAGATGCATGTAAGCGGTCTCGATCGAGTTGCTGCGAGCGCGTCGCTCCGCCTCCGCCGTCGTGTCAGCTAAAAACACCGTTCGGGCGATCTTCCAGGTCGACCGGTCCGCAGGCTTACCAGCCGCCAGCGCCGTCTCTTCATAAGTCTTCCACTGGTCCTTGAGAACGTCGGTGGAGATGATCGAGTGGCTGAACATCTGGAACCCAAGCCGGGCCGCGGCCTTGACCGAACCGGAGCCGCGCGACGAAACAGGAACCGATATTGGCGGACGAGGTTGCTGCAACGGCTTTGGAGGGAAGCCGTATCCAAGCTCCTCGTTTACCGACTCCAACTTCACGGTCCAGTGTTCACCCTCAAACTTGTAGGGGGGCTCCGACGACCAGATTTTGAGGATCATGCCGACCGCTTCGGCCATCCGTGATTGCATCTGCTTCGGGTCCTGGCCGTACATCTCGAAGTCCGACGGCGCTCCGCCGTACCCGAACGCCAGCTCAAGGCGGCCATGCGAGAAGTGGTCCAGGAACGCGAGTCGATTGGCGACCTGTGCGGGGTGATGCATGTTCACCAGAACGGGGGCCGGGCCCATGCGCATCTGCTTTGTTTGCCGAAATACGGCCGCGATAAACATCTCCGGACTGACGATCGGCTCCCACGACAGGGTGTGGTGCTCTCCGACCCAGAACTCGTGCACGCCGAGCTCGTCCGCCCGGATGGCAAGCTCCATGTCCTCGTCGTGGCACTGCGCGAGTTCTTTCGACGGGGGATGGAACGGCATGATGAATATGCCGCTCTTTACGGAATGCAATGTGGCCTCTTATCGCTCGGAAATGGCGGGAGTAGATAGGGTTCGGTCAGGAGACGGCCTGAGCGTCAACGGCCGGTTATGTTGTCCGGCGCGATGCGTACGATGACGCGGGTCTCGGCGGCGTTACGAAGGGGGTAGGTATCGACTCCCATGTACTTTTTAGCCAGCGAGTCGATATGGGCGTTCGCGCCCTCTTCGGTGATCGCCGTCACATGTCCACGGATGTTCACAACCCGATCGTAGCCGTTGGCGGCATCGTACACGCCTACGGCGACCCGGGCGTCACGCTCCATATTGTTGGATTTGACCCGACCGAGGGCTGTATTGATAAGGATGTCTGAGCCGTCGGTATCCACCCAGACAGGCGAGATCTGTGGCGATCCGTCCGGCATCAGCGTCACCAGCTGAGCAAGGTGCGCCTCTTTTAACAGATCGACCTGTGCAGAACTAAGCTGCGCCATCCACGGCCTCCTCGTGGTCGGGTTCGTGGCCGCGACAGATCGCGGTCTTGTCGCATTCTATTGATAGCCCCCATCGAATTGAACCCTGGAAACCGGCCCGGTGATTGATCCATCACCTCAAGTCCATCTGTGGCCTCAGTACAACCGGCGCAGCACGCTGAATCGTGAGTGTAGAACCCTTCGCCGGGTGCAACTTGATCGTGAAGTCTTGCCCGGCCCCAATCAGGTCCGCCGCCGCGTCTACGTACGGATCACCGGTACCGGCGCCCAGGTCGTACAGAGCGTTCGCGTTGTCGTAAGAGTGCAACCAGACCGTCAGTTCAGCCTTCTCGTCGTCGTCCAGGAAAAAGTCGCCGTTGTCCGAGCCAGGGAATGTGACGGTCCAGGCGGCGTCGTTTATCAGCATCGTGTCGGTGTTGATCGTGATGCTGGTCCGGTCTTCCAACCCGCTGGCGTCGGGATCGACCCCGGCGCCATTCGTCGTGAAAGGCGGTGTCAGATCGGTCAATGAGCTGCCTATCGCCCCGGTCACGGTGAATATGACCTTTGCGACCGCCTGATCGTCGACCCCACCCAGATCGATCGTGTCATTGGCGTCGACATCGACGTCGCCCCGAATCGCACGAACGGATCCCCGCAACTGGAGACTTCCCGTCGCATGATCCAGTCCGGCGTACGCCGTCTCCTGGCCCTGAGCCGCGGCGAACAGACCGGTCTGAAGTGTGGTCATGGCGAACACGGAGGCTACGACCACGAATGCGATCATGATGATCGCCGTCTCAAGACCCGTGATGCCACGCTGGGTTTTCGCCGGGCGCGATGAATCGGGGCGTGTTACGGCCCTGAATATTCGATAGGCCACGCTGGTTAACGGGTAAGGCGGATCGAATTGGAAGGCGGGACTCGCCCCACCGGGCGGTGGAATGCCCACGTCTTCAGGCTACGCGGAGTAGTCGAATCGGGCGTGCGGGCCAGTCATCGGATGCGATGAGCGTTACCGCCCTTCACGCGGGCACGCGATTCACTTGCCCTGAACTGGGGGCAAATGACCACAACCGCGTTCGACCCTGAGTTCAGTGGTCGGTCGCCGCATGCACCGGAATCACCATTACGGGATGTGACGATGATCGGATGATCTTGTCCGTCACGCTGCCGAGCACGACACGGCGAATGCCGGACCGGCCGTGTGTGCTCATGACTATGAGACTCCCGGGGAACTCGTTTGCAACCTGATTGATGCTCACGTCGGCCGGACCGTAAAGCGCCCTGCCCTCCGCTCGCAGCCCCGCCTGTCTCGCATCACGCGCCGCCCGGTCAACGCCGTCGCCGTCCGCATCTCCGATTCCCGCCAGAACATGGCCCCCGCCAAGGCTCTGGGCGCTGGCGATATAGGGCGATGGAAGCATGGACTGGACGAACACGATCGAAGCGTCAACCGCTGCCGCGATCGTGTGGGCAAATGGGATGGCGCGCGAACTCAGCTCCGAGCCGTCGATCGGAACGACCAAAGTTCCCGGGCCGCCGTTTGTCTCGTCGAATGCATCAAGCAAATCATCGTGGAACACAAGGACCGGCACGGCCGTGCGTAACTGCAGTTGATCCGTGACGCTTCCGCGAAAACGGCGCCCCAGGGCGGTTTGACGTCTTGCGGTCATGACGATCAGGTCCGCGCTGTGGTCCGTAGCGGTCCGAGCGATGGAGGCGACCACATCTCCTGATGTCGCCACGCCGTCCACCGGATTTTCCGCGGTCGAAATTCGGGCCGCCAGCGCCTCGATCCAGTCACGTTCGACCATCAACTCACCGGTCGAACTGTCGGTCGCGACCGTCATGAGCAGGGTCCGCGCGCCCAACCGATAGGCATACCTTGCGGCTACGGCCGAAATCTTTTCGGCGTTGGCGTTGTGTTCAAGTGGAACAAGAATCGTCGAAATGATCCGGTCCTTTCTGCCAGTGTCCTGTCCGCAAACGTTCGTGTCGCCACACAAGCTACGTATGGCCGGGTGAGCGCCGTGTGAGCGGGCCAGTTCCGGCATGACGATATCGTGAGAGCGCTATACGATTCCGATGGCTAGTTGTACTTCCCACGTAGGTTATTGACATGTGAGGGGGTCCCCGTCGTTGCTATGTGGAAGACATTGACCCACCAGCAAACG
>JAQBUX010000211.1 GCA_027623795.1 Chloroflexota bacterium | reverse complement strand
CTCACAACCGCCGATCTCTCTATTAGTTCAGGCCCGATCGGTGTCCCACTTTTGCTGACGTCCAACAGTCACGATTCCCGAGACGCAGAGCTGGCCGAGGCATTTGGCAAACTGCTCAAGAGTGTCAGTGCCGGAATGATCAAGACGTTTCGCTCGTCAGACAAGAAGGCGGGCGACGGAATCGACTTCGGCGAGGAGTGGTACAAGCGGCTCATGACGCAGCTCCAAGCGACGTCTGATGTGGTCTGTCTGTTCACCGAGCGGAGCCTCGACAGGCCTTGGATTCTGTTTGAGGCAGGCGTTGCGAAAGGCAAGCTCGATACGCCTGTGGTGGGGGTTGCGCTCGGAGTACCGCTGAATCGCGTGAGCGCCGGTCCTTTCTACCAGTTCCAGAACATGGACGATGGTGAGGAAGATCTAACGAAACTCGTCCATCAACTGGCGGGTCGTGTTCCGGGCTTGGAACTGGATCCGGATGTTGTTCGGGCGCAAGTTCAAGCCTTCAAGGCGACCGAATCCTCAATAGTCAGGTCGCTCGAAACCGGTGACGGCGGAGAATCAGAAACGAGTTCAATTGCGAAGCTGATGGAGGAGATGAAGACACTCCCATCTCGCGTCGCTGATCGCCTAGGAGACGAGGATCCGCTCCGCCGGCGGCGGATGATGCGCCGATTTCATCCGATGATGTTCGAAGAGCTCAGGCACATGTCGGGCGAGTCTGGTGACCCGGTGGCCATCCTCATGGCCGCTAGCATCGTGCGGGATGACGTGCCCTGGCTCTACGAGTTGGCGATGGAGGTATATCGCGCGGCGAAGACTGGGAACGTGGACGCTATCGAGCGCGAACTCAATCGGCTCAGTCGATTCTCCGAGATGATGATGCGCGGCCCATTCATGGAGGAGTTCGGCTTCGGTCGGAACGAGCACCACATGATCGCCATGGAGTTCCCGCGAATGCTGGAACACACGTTGAGGCACACTCTTGATATGCGACGCCCGGCCGCGAAGAAGAAGACGAAGGCTCAAGCGGCAGATGATGACTCAAACGCATGACGTCCTGTGCCATGGATCGAGACACGCCGCATAACAAGCCGATGCACCGGACGGCCTTCGGCCGCCGGTGAAGCCAAACGTTAGGCATGCATCGGGAGCGGAACATGACACAACGGAGAGAAAAAAAGACCGCAGCGAGGATCGGGCGGCGCCCATCATCTGGCGTCGGCGAACGTCGTTGCGGGCTTTGCGGGAAGGCGAATCGGGTACAGCAGACAGAGTGCTGCGGCAATTGGATCTGCGACGACGAAGACTCCTACGTCCTGTTCTCATTCTCCCGGGAGAGTTGCTCGAGGAATCACCGTCGCTATACGCTCTGCGGGTATCATGCCGCAGAGGGTCACGGCGGCACGTGGCAAGAATGCATTAGGTGCCGTGACGAGTTTGAGACCGAGATGTACGTCGACTACGGAACGAACGACTACAACTTCCATAAACTCGTGGACCCTCCCAAGTTCGAACCTACGCTCTGCGTCAAGTGCGGCCGTCGTATCGTTCTCAGTGACGGGGGGTACTCGCAGATGGGAGACACATACACGTGCATGAATTGCGACGAGCAGGACGTCCAACGGCTGCTGCGTGGTGTGAACAGGAGCGATGATGCTGGAAGTGATGCCTAACAAGGCGATGCAACGGACGCGGCTTCGCCGCGCCGCTGATCGCCAAGGCGTTGGACGGAGCGCACAGCCACCACCTCTCGAATGCGATGACAGACCCATGTGATAGCGTTTCCGACGCTGTCCGCTCGTGTTGGAGGTTTGCATGTTCGATCATCGACTGATGTGTCGAGACGTGGCTGGTCAGCTGTGGGCGATGTACCACGGGCGACCAGATGCACCATCGCTTCTGTTCCCGAAGAAGCGCGATGACTCGAGAAGGATAAGTGAGCAGGAGTCGAAGATCCTGATCACCCAGTGGCTGGCGGGACGGGGCGTGGATTACTCCATCGAGACGCCTACGCAAGGTGCATACCAGCAGTCCGGTCAGGCGGCGATGAGCGCTCGTATCGATGTAACCGTGTACGGGTCATCGCATCCCGGCGACCGCCGTCTCAACATGGAGTTGAAGGCTGGGACGTCCAGCCTCGAGGCGTATCGCAAGGATTTCGAGAAGCTGTTGCGTGAAGGCATCCCGGGACTGTGGTTCCACACCTTGGAATCGGCGAGCGAGGGCGCGTGGCGCAGCGTCGAGAGAAGCATGGCCGAATCGTTCTCGCGGCTCAGCACGCACGCGGATGCGGCGCAACACACCGTCCATTTCGCGTTCTGCGTGCTGGATCCGCCGCAACTCGTCGAGTTCGATCTAGACTTCTCGGCGGACTGGCGTGCGAAGTTCGCGCCCGCGTTTGAAGTGGCGAGACACGACGCCAGCCGTCCGGAGTGGCAGCCTTCACCCGGCGCTACGCCGGCGCCAAAGCGCGCAGTGGCACGATCGTACACTGGCGGTCAGACGAAGACGCTGATCTACGCGCCAGCCCTGGAGCCGTCAAGCTTCCCGCATCTCAATACCCAGGGGGATTCATATAGGCTGCGATCGTTCACGGGGGAGCGTGGCGTGCCGAGTTCTCAAGCGATGATGGAGGCGGAATCTGAAGCGGGTGTAACACTTATTACAGAAGTCTTACAGATGGGTGGCTAATCGCCGATTCAAGGGCGACTGTCGTTTTTCGCCAACGACCAGGGCGAGGAAATCACCGGTGGTAACTACCATTCCTCTACCATCCCGGTACCTCGCCGCCACTGACTGTCACTGGAGTCACCGCCCGGGTTCGCCCCATAGTTCCAATCAGTGTCAGTCACCGGTAATTACCGGGCGATGCGGACAAGTTTCTTAGCCACTCCAATCCTTCTCCGGAAGGAACGGAACGACCGTCTAGCCGGACAGGTCAATGGCTCCGAAGCGACTCCGCTGGGGTTCCAACCGGAACCAGACCGGCGCTCACGTGCCCCGGGCAGTCTCAATGTGAACCCTCCCCTCACAAGACCGCCAGGGGCACCATTTTTTTTGCGGCGAATCATCAAAGGCCAGGTTGATTCGCCGATTTCAGTCAGGCCTAAACACAGGCGGGGCCTCGTCGTTATCGACGAGGCCCTGAGCGCGTTCCAGGTGCGCGCCCGCAGAGACGCAGCGGTACGTTTATCCGTCCAACTGGGCGGCCAGCGCGCCGGGATCGGTGACCGGCAACTGGCAGGCGTAGTTCTCGCAAACGTATGCCGTCGGCGCCCCACCTACGAGCGTTCGGCCTTCGAGCAACGGGGTCGGTGCGGGGTTCGCCGTTACGACACCGCCCGCGACGACGCGGTTTGCTATGTACCGGCCGTGTACTTCACGAAGCAGGGCCTGCGTTTCCGGTAGCTCCGGGTCTCCGATCACGACGACTTCTATTGGTGTGGAAAGGTAGTAGTCGAGCGCCGCAAGCCATCCCCCGAACCCGGCTCCGCTCTGGGTCATGTAGTCACGCACGGACCGGAGCGTCGCCCCGGCGGACCTGCTGTAGGACGGCTCGCCGGTGTGCGTGGATAGCCTCAAGAGGAAGTTCGCGGCCGACGAGCCGCCACACGGGGTGGCGTTGTCGAACACGTCACGCGGCCTGGTGAACAGATTGGAGGCGTCGGAGCCTGTATCGTAAAACACCTCTTCCGACGCACTCCAGAACAGTTCGATCATCCCGTCCGCCAACCGGCGCGCCTCGTCCAACCAGCGCTGCTCGAAAGTCGACTCGTACAGCGTCACCAGTGCGCCGCCTAGCAGTGCGTAATCCTCCAGGTAGCCGGGGATCTTGGCAGCGCCAATTGGATCGGGCGATGCCTTCATGCTTGGATCGGGCGATGCCTTTCCCCCGGGCGCAGCTTTCCAGGTCCTGAGCAACCGGTCGCCATCGAAAAGGTTGTCGAGCAAGAACTCCGCGTTCGTCCGCGCCTTCGCGATCCAGTCCGGGCGATCGAAAGCCGCGCCGGCTTCGGCAAATGCCGTCAGCATCATGGCGTTCCAGGACACAAGAATCTTGTCGTCGAGACCCGGCGGGACGCGCTTGGCTCGCACGTCGTACAACTTCGGGCGGGAGCGCTCGACCACCGCCAGCACGTCTCCTTCGGACATGCCCAGCCCGGCTGCGACCTCGTCCAGATCGCGGGGAAGCCACAGGATGCTGTCGCCCTCGAAGTTTCCGCCCTCCTGAACGTTGTAGTAGGCCCGGACCACCCGGCCGTCTTGTTCCCCCAGCACTTCGTCGATCTCGTCCGGCGTCCAGACGTAGAACTTTCCCTCTACGCCCTCGGAGTCGGCGTCGTACGCCGAGTAGAAGCCGCCCGAATGGTGTGACATCTCTCGTTCGACAAACGACAGCGTTTCCTCGACCACCCGGCGGTACAGCGGGTTACGGGTCGCCTGGAACGCGCGGGTGTACAGGCCGGCGAGAAGGGCGTTGTCGTACAGCATCTTCTCGAAGTGCGGCACGAGCCAGAGATTGTCGGTCGAATACCGCGCGAACCCGCCTCCGATCTGGTCGTACATGCCGCCGCGCGCCATCTTCTCAAGCGTCAACTCGACCATCTTCAGGCTCGCCGCTGAACCCGTACGCGCCCAGTGGCGGAGCGCCACGTCGAGCACTAGCGGCTGCGGGAACTTGGGCTGCTGGCCAAACCCGCCATTGTTCCGGTCAAACCCGCGTGCGATGGAGTTGAACGCGGAATCCAGCACCTGACGCGTGAGCGGGTCCGCCGAGCGCTGAGGCGACGACATCTGCGCCAACCGTCCGGTGATCTCGCTGGTGGCCTGGAGAACCTCGCCCTTTCGCTCCCGGTAGGCGTCTGACATCGCCTTTAATACGCGGGGGAAGCCCGGCATTTGGCCCCTATCCGCGGGCGGAAAGTAGGTGCCGCCGTAGTAGGGCCGGCCGTCCGGCGTGAGGAACACCGTGAGCGGCCAACCTCCGGAACCGGTCAAGGTCTGGACCGCCGCCATGTAGATGCCGTCCACATCCGGCCGCTCTTCGCGGTCCACCTTGATGCAGACGAACAACTCGTTCATCAACTCGGCGATCGATTCGGTCTCAAACGTTTCGTGCGCCATCACGTGGCACCAGTGGCAGGCGGAGTAGCCGACGCTGAGGAGAATCGGTCGGTCCTCGGTCTTCGCCCGTTCGAGTGCTTCATCGCCCCA
>JAQBUX010000210.1 GCA_027623795.1 Chloroflexota bacterium | reverse complement strand
CGGCGCGGTCCGCGAGATGCTTGAGTGCCTCTCCGAACTGGAGGTTTTCCTTGCGCATGACGAACGAGATCACGTCGCCCCCCGTCGAGCACGATCCGAAGCAGCGCCATGTCCCGGAGTCCGGGAAGACGACGAAAGATGGCGTGCGCTCTGAATGGAACGGGCAGGGCGCTTTGGGCGTGCGCGACCGCGTGTCCAGGTCTGCGTACTGTGAGATGACCTGGACGATGTCTGTCCGGGCCTTGACTTCGTCGACGAGTGTCATAAGGAGATAACCAGTTTAGAACATATGTTCAAGCCGGCGAGAGGAACGAGGATGATCACCCGTCGAAATATAGGGGTCAGTCACTGGGGATTGCGGGGAATGAAGCTGGGGATTGTGTGGAGAGTCAGCCCAGCGGCAGATTCGATCCCGCGAGGTCCAGATTTCCCAGCGATCTAAACCGGGCCGGGCAGGAGTATCAGCGGTTTAGAGGCGTCCCGAGAAGGCGTCGGCGAATGCGCCCGGACGGATCGACTCGGCCTGCGCCAGAGCGAACCCGTCCGTCATCCCGCAAACCATGTCAGCCGCCAGCCGCTCCGGCGTGTCGGCGACGCGTGGGAAGTCCGCCGGGATCGCCTCCGGGTGCTCGATGTAGTGGTTGTATAGCAGACCCACGATCTCGATGGCCGCCCTTCCGGAAGGCGATTCGCCGATCGGCAGATACACTTTCTGAAACATCCAGTCTCGTAGCCCGGTAACGATCTCGCCGAGCTCTGCGGACATCGTGATGACCGGATTTTCGGCTTCCGACGCCTCTCCGGTCGCCGACCACGAAGCTTCGATGATGTCGGTTACGAGGGCGTTCACGCGTTCTGAGTGCCGGCGACCCAAACGCAGGACGGCCTCTGCGGGCAGATCTTCGATGCCGATGACGCCGGCGCGAATCGCGTCGTCAATGTCGTGTGCCAGATATGCCATGGCGTCCGACAACCGGATAATCTGCGCCTCCAGCGACATCCCATCCACGGCCGCCGGATCGAGGAACGTTCCCTGAGGTTTCGAGTGCCGCCGAATACCCTCCACGACCTCGCGCGTCAGGTTTAGTCCGCGGCCGTCCTTCTCCAGCCGCTCGACGATTCGAACACTATGACGGCTGTGGTGGAATCCCCCGGGCATCAGACCGTTCAGCACACGCTCGCCAAGATGTCCAAACGGCGTGTGGCCGAGGTCGTGGCCCATCCCGATCGCTTCGACGAGATCCTCGTTGAGGTTCAAGGCTCGCGCGATCGTACGTCCGATCTGCGCGACCTCCAGCGTATGAGTCAGACGGGTGACGTAGTGATCGCCAATCGGCGCCACGAACACCTGACTTTTGTGCTTCAGGCGCCGGAACGAATTCGTGTGAATGATCCGGTCGCGGTCGCGCTGAAACTCCGTCCGGAAGGGGCTGGGGTCTTCCGGAACGGCACGCCCGGCCGAGTCGTACGAGCGCATGGCGAACGGCGACAGGCACCGCTCGCGCGCCTCAAGCCGGTTCCGTACTCCGTCCAGATTCAACGGCGGGCTTCTCTGCGAACGATCTCCATCATGCGGTGAATAGCATATCGACGCCCCGCCGGACGGTCAGCCCCCATCCTCGAACATTGATCTCGACGGGTACTGAGGCTCTGGAAACGCCATCGAAGACCCGGGCGGGCTCATTCGTTACGAAGGGTTCTGACAATCGGCTGAGTGGCGGCGACGAAAAGTACTGCGGACAGCAACACCAGTGCGCTCAAACCGACGGCGAAACTGGCGTTTACGAGTTGCGCCAATCCCCCGGCGAACAGTCCGCCGACGGCGATGAAACTGAAGGTCATGGCGTGTATCCCCATAACACGTCCACGCAGGTTTGCCGGGACAAGCAGTTGAAGGATCGTCATCGACGTGATCAGGAACACCGAGTTGAATACGGAAGCGACCATGATCAACGCAGCGCTTCCAAAAAATAGCGGTGAGATGATCGGGTTTGCGTTTCCGGACGGGTCCGGTCCGAAATGCGTCCACGCGGCGAACGCGAGGATCATCAGCGCCGTAGACCCGGAGCTGACCAGCATCAACCGCCCGGCGGGTAGAGCCGCTCTAAGATTGCCGGTCCCGATCGTGCCGATGACCGCCCCGATTCCGGCCGACATGAACAGGAACCCGAGCGCCTCGTTGTCCTGTGCTCCGTACGCATCGGAAAATACCGGTATCAATTGCATGTACGACAACCCGAAGAAATGGTTGAAGTAGGTAAGCGGGATCAATACCGCGAATAGCCGGTTTTCGCCGATGTACTGGATGCCGCCCCAGAGCTCTCGCAACACGTTTCTGGACGCGCCCCGCTCGCCCTCATCGGGGTGGATGGTAAACATCATTACCGCCATCGTGAAAAATCCGACGGAGCCGGCGTAGAAGATCGAGTACGTGCCGACCAGCGCGATCGCAAATCCGCCGATGGCCGGCATGATGATTCGGGTTGCCTGCCAGAGAATGGAGTTGAGCGCGACCGCGCTCATCATCTGGCTCCGGTTGTCGATGAGGAGTGGGAACAGGGACAGCCGGGCCGGGAAGTCGAAACCGGACACGACACCCACGATGCCGGCGATCACGACGACATGCCAGACCTCGACGACCTCGGTCACATCAAGCGAGCCGAGGAGCAACAGGAGCCCGGACACGATCAGCGAGGTTATCGTCAGCAGGATTCGCTTGTTGACGCGGTCCGCGACCACCCCACCGAAAAGTGTCACGACGATCGTCGCGATACCCGTCATCGCGCCCGCGAGCCCGAGCAAGAACTCGGAGTCGCTGATGTCGAACACCAGCACGCCCTGGCCGATTATCAGGAGCTGGGTCGCGCCGACCGAGGCCAGCGAGCCGAGCCAGAACCGTCGATAGGACGATGCGGCTAGCGCGGAAAATATGGACGGCGCAACCGGGCGAACTTCAGCCACGGTCGAAGTTGGCGCGACCGTGCCTCCGGCGTCGGTGTCCCTTACAGCCAAGCTATTGAGCGCCCCTTTAAGTGCCTTTTGGGGGCGAGGCTCCGGTTGGGCCGGTTGAGCCGCGCCTTGTGCGATGTTACTCCGACTGACCGTCGGTTAGGCGGTCCGGAAACTATCGGTACCTCGATAACCCGAGGAATCGAACCTCATCAACGAACGCGGGAAACGTCCAGCCCCGGCGCACCGGTAACTGTGATGGTCGCGGCGATTACGCGCTCGACAAGAGGTACACACGGCGGCTCAATTTTCCGATCATTCCATAGACGTGCCACAGGCAGTCACCCAGCATGATTTCGTGGGCCGCATTGCCAAACTTGGCGATGTAACGGTCGGGAGAGCGAAGCAGTCGGGCGGCGTGAAGTAGTTGCCGGCTGGCTTTGCCCGATGTCTCCTCCGCCCACTCGCCGAACTCGGTTCCGATTACGATTCGCTTCTCGATCTGCAGTCCCGCGGCGGCAAATCCTCGCTCGACCTGATCCGGGTCGGCGCTGCCCGGCGCGACGCCCATCGTTTTCCATAGCCATTCGGCCTCCCTCGGCTCAAGTCTCGCGGTCCCAAACATCTGGTAAATGAGGACGCGCCCGTCGTCACGGAGAACCCGCCGAAACTCGGCGCACGCGGAATCAATTGCCACCACGTGGCTGAGGACGTCACGACACCAGACCAGATCCATGGTCCTGTCGTCGACCGGAAGCGCCTCGGCACGGCCAACTTTGAAGCTCACCCGTTCACTTAGATCGTCGGGTTCGGCTGCTAGCGCCTCGCTCGCGAGCAAGATGTGTCGCTCAACGGGGTCGATGCCTGTAGCGCGCAAATCGAACTGAGTTGCGAGCTGCACGGTGTCACGGCCTTCCCCGCAGCCCACGTCCAGAGCGCATGCGCCCGGCGCGAGAGTCATGTCGCCCACAAGCTGGAAGAGGAAGTCCGGGCCACGAGGATCAAGGCCGTCGTCAAGGTCGGCCTGGAACTGTTCCTCGACACGGGGATAAGCGTCGTAAAACTCGTCGAGCGAGAATGGTGGGCCCATTCATTTTCTCCTTGATGCACCGAGCGCGGCCGAGGCGCACAGCAGGTGCAGACCGCTACGTTGTCAGCGCCTTGTCAGGTTGTGGCAAACGCCTCGGAAGCACGTTGATCTCCGCCGGAACCCCAAACTGAAGATCTGCGCGACTAAGAAACAATCTCAAAAGCCCTTCTCCCGTCGGGGTGCGTTTTCGGCATCGGGTACTCATTTACGGATGAAGTTTCCATCGTGGGACCGCACCGGATGGCAGCTTTCGAGATTGTTTCATTGCCGCGTCGTAGGGGCGTATGGCAATACGCCCTTTCCGGCCCGGTTGGTCGATTCCACGCCCCGCCGGGCCGCCCGGGCCGGTAGTCAGCGGCCCCTACGATGCCGTTGGCAGGCGGAGGTCGTTCGTCCATAAGGGGTGGCAGCTTTTGAGATAGTTTCTAAGCGCAAGCCTCCGTCATCAACGCGCCGCGGAGTTCGACATCCGCAACTTTCGCGCCGCGTTCAACCGTAGGTTTGAAATTCGTCACGTCCGCGTCGCGAGCCACAGGCGTGAAACGACGCTCACCTCCGCGCTGCCGCCGTGGTCGTCTATCGCCCTGCCGATCGCAGCGAGCAATGCGTCGCGGCGGTCTTCGGGCAGCGCTAGATGGTCCGACGTCGTCCTGAGCATCGCCAGCCATTCAGCGGCCGTGTCGACCCGGGTCGCCGGTACTCTTTCTTGCTGATCGAACCGAGGAGCTCCGTTTCATTGAGATGAACACCCGCGTCATCGAACCGGGATGGTTGAAACATGCGCGATCCAATTTCGGGGGCCATCGCCCGGTACAGCCGATCGACTTCTTCCACGAGGCCGGGATCTGCGAGAGATGGGGTGTACCAGAACAGCGCAACCGTACCGCCCGGTCGTAGCGCTTCGGTCAGTTTCGCGGACCCGATTTCTGGCTCCACCCGGTGGAAAGCCTGTCCGGAGAACGCAAGGTCGAACGGCTCAGGGGGCAGACTCCAGTCCTCGAACCGGGTCATTTCATAGCGAACCCCTGCGCCCTCCCCGTTGAGCGCGCGCGACCTCAAACATATCCGGGACCGGTTCGAGGCAGGTGATGTCGAAACCCCGGCCGGTGAAGAGCCGTGTTGCGCGGCCGGTGCCGGAGCCGATCTCCAGAACTCTAGCCGGGGCGCGGATCGAAGCGGCGTCCACGACGTCCGTGCCG
>JAQBUX010000209.1 GCA_027623795.1 Chloroflexota bacterium | reverse complement strand
TACGACGGCGTTCAGCGCCCGTCCGGTCGTGTCCAGTGCGTCCATCGCGGCCCGGGCGAGCGCGGTCGGAGAGGTCTCGCCGGAGCGCAGCTTTCGGCCAAGCTCGGCGATCGAGAGGCCGAGCAGCGGGTCGGGCGCCATCAGGAGTCCTGCCCTTGGATCGCTGCGAACGACATGTCCGGCTCGTCGCCGTTGACCAGCTCCCACCGTCGCAGGTCGTCGGCGGCGCCCTCAAGCTGGCGCGCTGTTTTAATCAGAAGATCGCGCTGAGAATCGTCGAGACGGTCGCCAAAACGCGCCAGCGCAGCGACAGCCATCGCCGGGATTTCAGGGGTGTGGTCGGAACTGGTTGACATCAAACATTCCTGGCGCTGCCGGAAACCGGCAGTCGCGAGCTTGCGATTTCGGTCTGCGTCACAGTCGTGTCGATCTGAAGTATCTCGGGCTGCAACACACAACTCCCGCATGTCGGCCTGGCCGAACCCGAGTACGGTGATCGCCACCTCAACTATTCGTCCGCAGGTTAGCATCCGGTGCCCCGCGAGTTGAAATCCCGGTCGACCGAGCCCAGGACCCCTCAGGAGAGACCCAGTGAAGATCACCGACATCACGATCGACGTCATTCGGCGTGAAGTCGGGGCCGCGGGCCTCGACTCTGATCTCGGACGCTTCGGCGGCGACGTTGTGCAAGGCGTCCTCCGGATTACGACAGATAACGGCGTTGAAGGCAACTGCTTCGTGGGCGACTTCCGGAGCGGTGGCGCCGCCCTGTTCGACCCGATCCTCAAGGTTCTCAAGCCTGAGCTTATCGGCCGCGACGCGACCGCGCGGGAGTGGCTGTGGAGTCGGCTGGGAATTCTCGGCGCACGCCGCGGCATCACCTATCCGGCCTGGGCTCCGGTGGACGTGGCGTTATGGGACCTCGCAGGCAAGGCCGCCGGCATGCCCGTATTCCGCATGCTCGGCGCTCAGAGCGAGGAGACCGAGGTGTATGCAACCTACCCGCCGCGTCACGACTCCGCCGAGGGGTATGTGGGAGAGGCGCACGAGATCGCAGAGCGCGGGTTCCGCGCCTACAAGATCCATCCGGGCGTTATGTCTACGGCCGACACCGTAAAGACGGTAGAAGCTGTACGTGCCGCAGTTGGCGAAGACATGACATTGATGCTCGACCCGAACAACAACTACGACTTCCGGAAGGCGCTAACCGTCGGCCGCGCTCTCGACGCCGGCGGCTTCCACTGGTACGAGGACCCGGTGCCGTGGGACGACTTCGACTCGATCGTCGAGTTGACGCGCCGCCTGGACACGCCCCTCGCCATGAGCGATCTCGCGGGATATCTATTCCGTGAGCCTGCTCACTACATCCGGCTCGGAGCGCCGCGTATCCTCCGGGCGACGGCGCGCAAGCACGGCATCACCGGCATGAAAAAAATCGCCGGGATGGCTGAGGCGTTCGGCCTCAACTGCGAGATCGGCACGGCCGGCAACTCATTTATGAACGCGGCCAACCTGCACGTCATCTGCTCGATAGCCAACTGCGACTATTTCGAGTGGTGGATGCCGGCGGAGGCGCACCAGTTCGGGCTGGTCGATCACTACAGCCTCAATGACCGGATGACGCTGGCCGCACCCGAAGCGCCGGGATTGGGATGTGAGCTGGACGAGGAGTGGATCGCCGCCCATCGAGTTGTGACGCTTGAGTAGCCCGGAACTCCTCGCCGATCCCTGCCTACTCGACGGACGCGGAGCGCTAATGATAGGGGCGAACGACCGGCGGTTTGCGCGAATCTCGCTTTGAATCAAACGCATTCGAGGTTAGAATCCGCACATTCGAATCCAACCGGCATCGCACCCCGGCCCGTCGGCGGCCCGATCGAGTGGCAGCAGGAACCAATGACGCTCACAACCAGACGGCTCCCGGTACACATCGGGCGTGGTCCGTTGATGCTGCTCTCGTCCGTCACATTCGCCGTCCTGCTGAGCATCTATTTCGGCGCCTGGGCCGTCTCGGCGAACGTCGACGCACGGGCGCTTCGGTCGATCAACGGCTCCGGACTCACCCCGGATCAGCACGCCGCAGCCCTGGCCAGCGGCGAGGCGACCGGGGTTGAGAACACGTTCCTGTTTCTCTGCCCCTTCCATTGATGCCCATCTCCGATAACGCCCGAAATTCAAGCCCGCTGAACTTCCGGTTAGTCAGACACACTGGAGCGATCTCCTGAACAGCGACAGCGGACCCGGCGACGCCCCTTCGAAACTCGGGCCACCGTCACCGGCGGCGTATTTCCGTCACACATGGCGGCACTACGCATGGATCATCGTCATCGTGGCCGCCGTCGCGCAGATGGTCGGCAGTTCGATCCGGATGGCGTTCGGCGTGTTCATCGACCCTCTGGTAGAGGGATTCGGATGGAGCCCCGGCGCCGTGTCGCTCGTCTACTCCGCGAGCACGATCGTGACGGCAGTCCTCTCGCCGGTCGCGGGATACGTGGGAACGCGGTACGGCGCGCGTAAGTCGATGCTGGCCGGCACGGTCCTGTTCTTCATAGGAATGATGGGCACCTCACTCATCTCCGAGTTGTGGCACCTCTATCTGTGGTACGGCCTTTTCCTTGGGGCAGCGCAGGCGCTGTTCCTGATCCCGGTCATGCCCGCCGTCGCTATGTGGTTCCGGCGGCATCTCGGCCTCGGCTCCGGCGTGGTGATGATCTCATGGGGACTTGGCCCGGCGATCATGGTCCAGGTTATGGCCTTCCTGATCGAGTCGACGGATTGGAAAGGGACGTTCCAGATAACGGGCATTATCGGGACTCTGATCATGCTGTTCCTGGTGTTCGTGTTCCGAAACTCGCCCGCGGACCGCGGGACGGACCCGTACGGCTGGATATCCGGCGACATTGCGCAGTTGACGACCGGAAAGATATTCGTCGTCAAGGCAAAAGAGTTTCAGAATCATATCCGCCGCACGAACGCCTTCTGGAATCTGATCAACATCCATTTTCTCGGATGCGTCGGACACGCCATCATCCTGGTGATGATCATCCCCTACGCCACGTCGCAAGGCCTTTCGGCGACCACTGCTGCTGGCGTCCTCAGCACGCTCTCCGCAGTGAGCCTGTTCACGCGGTTCGGCACGCCGATCCTCGGCGACCGAATCGGCAGCAAGGGCGTGATGTTCGTGTCGTACCTGCTGCAGGGCGTAACCGTACTTTTGCTGCTCGGCGCCGACAGCGTTCTCGGCTTCTACGTGTTCGCACTCGCATTTGGAATCGGGTACGGCGGAGAGGGCTCGGTCTTTACCGTCATCAACCGCCAGTACTACGGACAGGCGCCGCAAAACACGACCTTCGGCTGGCAACTTGCCGGGGCGGGCCTGGGGATGGCGCTCGGGGCGGCGCTCGCGGGCGTCACGTTCGACCTCACAGGTTCATACAACACGGCGATAGTGCTATCCGCCATCTTCAGCCTTCTCGGCGCCGTGTCGATCGTGGTGCTTGAACCAACCCGGCGGCTGTTGATCCCTGACTGGGACCGTGCGGTCTCGTTCGCGAGTGAGCATCCGGCGGAACCCGAGAACGCCACGGAGACCGCGCCGGGCGGGTCGCCGGTGATCGCGGGAGACTAAGAAACTATCTCAAAAGCTGCCGCCCGGTATGTATGTACGAACGACCTCCGCCTGCCAACGCATCGTAGGGGCCGCTGACTACCGGCCCGGGTGGTCCAGCGGGGCGTGGAATCGGTCAACCGCGCCGGGAAGGGCGGATAGTCGTTCTCCCCCACAGCGCGACCATGAAACTATCTCAAAAGCTGCCATCCGGTGCGGTGCCACAACGGAAACTTCACCCGCAAGTGGCTACCCGACTCCGAAAACGCACCCGATGGGAGAAGGGGTCTTGAGATAGTCACTGAGCCAGCCACACCCGGGCGCCGATCGTTCAATACCCTCAAGCGTCATCGGACCAAACGTCAGCTTTTCCGGGCGGCGATCTTCCGCTCGATATCGGCGGCGATCGGAAAGCACGTTGCGTGCATTCCAAGCACCGATATCCCGAGGTTCTCGGCAAGGTACCCGGCCGGATAGAGTCCCGGGATGTCGATCGACTCGAAACTGTGGTCGTGGACCTTCATCTGGGGGACCTGCATCCGGTAGGCGTCGCGGCCCTCAAACAGGCTCAGGTCACCCCAGGGCTCTAGCAATCCGTAGTTTGGCTGCGCGCCGATCTCGACGATCACGTGGTCGACATTGATGGCCTCTTCGCCGCTCTCGTCCCCGATGAGGACACGGCCGCCGTCGCCGAACGATCTCACCTGCGTCTCGTAACGCGCTTCGATCGATCGGGCCTCCTCCTCAAGGATCGATTTGATGCGGACGTAGTACGGCAAGTACTGACTGTTGTCGATCAGCCGCAGGTGCCGCTCCTGCGGTTGCCGCATCACATATGTCACCTCACGTCCGGCGTCGTGCAGCTCAGTCACCGCCCAGTCCGCGGACCTTCCGCCGCCAACGACCAACACTCGCTGACCCGGGTAGTCGTCCCAGTGGTCGTAGTGATGGGATACGTACGGCTGATCGAACTCGCCGGGCACCTCCAGCCTGCGTTTTACGGTCCGTGGCCCGACCGCGTATATGACGAAGTTCGCCGTGTATTCCCTGACTGGCCCGTCGGCCCCCCGTTTGGCCGTCAACGCGAAACGCGCTCCGTCCGAGGCGACAAGCGGCGTCACCGAGGTCACCGTCCATCCGTCTTGCATGCGGGAGGTGAGGCCGAGCTTCTCTGGCACGGCGTGGTAGTAAGCGACGAGGTCCTGCTTGACGATCAGGTCGTTTGGATCGTCGTTCATCTCCCTCTCAGCGAAGAACTCGGCTATCGGGTACGCCGACAACTCCATCCAGTGGGCGGGAGACAACGTCAACTGGTTTCGTGGGACGTTGTTCCACAAGCCTCCGGGCGGCTCGTCACCTATCAGCAGCCAGTCCAGCTCAGCACGCCTCTCCCACCGCATCGGGTAGGCGTCCAGCCCCTTATAGTCCCGTTGTGGGTGGTGGAGCAGGCGAAACGTGTCGTAAGGGCTGACGGGGATCGCCGATACGCCCGCCATGTCCATCCCCATCAGGTCGTCTCTGGCAGCCTCGACGAAAGGCGCCAGTGATGGGTGGCCAAGCGACTCCGGAACAGGGCCAACGAGCCGTGGTCGCCAACCCGCAAGAAGTGAGGCCGCACCGAGTCCGGCCACGCCGCCGCCTATGACGACGACATCG
>JAQBUX010000208.1 GCA_027623795.1 Chloroflexota bacterium | reverse complement strand
TGGGACTTCCGCCAGTGGGATGGCCACCCCGGCGCGAACCGCGCCGGTGGTGCCGACGGTCAACGCGGTCGAGCCCGGCGACGCGCATCCTTCCCCGACGTTCGCAGCGGCCCCGTCCCCAACGGCGAGGCAGAACGGGACGTCTCGAAGCGCCGGCCAGCGCGCCGCGTATTCGGGCGCGAGGCCCTGCATCGCGTCGCTGTAGTCGGCAAGCGTTGGCAACTGCTCTGGCGATATGCCTGTGTACTCCAGTAGATCGGCGTCCCAGTCTCCGGTATTGCGGTTCAACAACCCGCCCCACGACGCGACCGACGTGCTGTTGGCCGCCTCCCGGCCAAACCAGCGGCCGTACAGAAAGGTAGCGAAGTCTGACCAACGTTCGCTCTCGTCCCAGGCCACTGGATCGGTGTTGCGAATCCAGAGCAAGCGGGCCGGCGCGTACGCGGTGTGCAGCGTGACCCCAGTGCGTTGATGGACCTGAACGGCGTCGAGATCCCGACGCATCCGGGCGACATGTTCAAGCGAGCGCGTGTCTGCGTAGGTGTAGACGGGCGTCGTCGGTTGGCGGCGGCGGTTGACCCCGAGAACGTTGCCGACGTACGTGTCCAGCCCGACGGCGACGATGCGGGGCGCCGCATCGCCCGCCAACGCGAGGACCGCATCGAGGGTCCGCTCGACGACCGAGGATAGGAGCAGGGCGTCGTCTGCGGCCCCGCCGTCAGGCGTCGTCGGCGTGATGTGGGGCGTCGCAACGCTAAGCCCGGGCATCACCTCCGCACTGGCGTCGTACACCGTCGCGCGGACCGATGAGCTGCCGATGTCGATCGCAAGGACAAGCGGCGCAGGCGGCATCCCGTCAGCTGACCGAGCTGTCATAGACACCTGGAATCTGCGAATCCTAAAGCGAGTACGCGCTTCGTCCAGGCAAGCTGCTCCCTCTCCGATCTGGAGAGGGTTGGGGTGAGAGAGAAGTTGTTCAAATCACCAGCTCTGTTGCCACCGGAGAAGCTACTCCCGTCACCAGCCCTACGGCCTCGGCGCACGCCGGGCGTTGACCTCGATCGAGTACACCTCGTGATTGACGCCGATGAACAGCGTCGTGCCGTTTGGTCCACCGAAGTCGAGGTTGGCGTTCCGGTCCGGCGTCAGTATCTTGCCAAGCAATTCACCGGCGGAATTGAACACGTGCACCCCGTCGCCCGCGGATGTCCACACGTTTCCGTCGGTGTCCACGCGGAACCCGTCAGACTTGCCGGAGTCCGGCTTGGCAAAAATCCGGTAGTTGGACATCGTGCCGTCCGGAGCAGCGTCAAAGGCGTGGATTGACGCTTCTGCCGGGTCGTCGTTGTGCCCGGTATCGGCTACGTAAAGGATGGACTCGTCCGGCGAGAAGGCGATGCCATTGGGCATGTCGAACTGGTCGCTGACGATACGTATTTCGCCAGTGTCGGGCCAGAGCCGGAATACGTAGTTCGCTCCTAACTCCGAGTCGGCCTTGTGACCCTCGCGGTCGCTCAATATTCCGTACGGCGGGTCGGTGAACCAGACCGTTCCGTCCGACTTCACGACCAGGTCGTTCGGAGAGTTAAGGCGCTTGCCCTCGTAGCTGTCGACGAGGCTGACAACGGTGCCGTCCAGCTCCGTACGACTGATCCTGCGCTCGCCGTGCTCGCAGGACACCAACCGGCCTTCGCGGTCGAGTGTGTGGCCGTTCGTGTACCCGCAGGGATGCCGGAAAACGGTCGTCCCGTCCGACTCTGACCAGCGCATCATCCTGTCGTTCGGGATGTCGCTCCACACGAGGTACCCGCCGCCGGACATCGCCGCGTCCGGAACCCACGTGGTGCCCTCCGCCCACTCGTATCCGTCCCCCAACTTGCGGAGACGTTCGTCAGGGAGGATCAGTTTTTCGAACGTAGCCGATCGAATGTCGTACTGCGGTTCCAAGTCGGAGTCCCTCCTGAAGAGTTAGGCGATCGATTAGTAGGGGTATGCGCCGGTCGATTTCACCTTGACCATCCACACGGAACTGGTTGCGCAGATGAACAGCGTCCGCCGGTCCGCCATCCCGAAGCAGCAGTTGGCGGCGACCTCCGGCGTCAGTATCTTGCCGAGCATATCGCCGTTGGCCGTGAATATCTGGATGCCGTCGCCTGCAGTTACGTACAGGTTGCCCTCGGTATCGACCCTGAACCCGTCAGGCACGCCCGGCGACACCTCGCAAACCACGCGGCTGTGTTCAAGTCGGCTGTCGTCCACCACGTCGAAGGCCCTCACATGGTGTGGCCTGTCGGCGCCGTGCGTGAAACCGGTGTCGGAGATGTACAGAATCGACTCGTCGGGCGAGAAGGCGAGCCCGTTTGGCTTGTCAAAATCATCCGCGACCGCCGTCAACTCGCCGGTCGCCGGGTCGAGCCGATACACCCGGTTTCGTTCCTGTACCGGCGGCTGCCCGTGGCCTTGATCTGCCACGATAGAGCCGTAGTCCGGGTCCGTGAACCAGATCGAGCCGTCTGACTTGACGACTACATCGTTTGGGGAGGTGAACTGCTTGCCGCCGTAACTGTCCGCCAGCGTGGTTTCCGGCTCGCCGGGTCGTGCGACCGACACCCGCCGCCCGCTCGTCTCGCATGTCAGCAGGTTGCCGTCTGCGTCGACCGCATTGCCGTTGGCGTTTCGGCTCGGCTCCCTGAAGACTTTGACGCCGTCCGACTCTGACCAGCGCATGATCCGGTTGTTCGGGATGTCACTCCACACCAGGTATCCACCGTCATGTATCCAGGCGGGACCCTCGGTAAAGGCCATCCCGTCAGCGATCAATCTGACTTTCGCATCCGCATCGACGATGTCGTGGAGCCGGTCGTCGATGAGTTGTATGGCGGCTGTCATCGCTGCCTCCGCTTCATTCACGATGTGAAAACTCGGCCGACTTCACGAGCGGACCGAGACCGGAAGGCTAACATCGCGGCGCCGGTCGGGCTACCCGGGCGAGCTGCGTCATCGCCGGTTTGGCCGCCTCCTACACCGTACGCGGTTCCTACCGAGCGGGTCTCGCCTCGCTCCCCGGACGCGCCAACTACAATCTCTGCTGATTGGCGACGCTCCTCCAGACCGGGGACCATCTTCTTGACCACTGACCGGGAACTCCTCCGAGCTGGATACGGGCAGACCGTGATCACACCGCCGGTCGGTTTCACTATCGCCGGCCCGGAGCATCCTCCGCGCCCGGCAATAGACGTAGCCGACGACCTGCTTGGGAGGGTGTTGTTGCTTGAGTCCGCCGGGGTGGCCGCGGCGATAGTGACGCTCGATGTCTGGGGGATCAGCGAGCGATTTGAAGCGGCCATCGGCGAGCGTGTATCGAAGGCCACGGGCATCGATATCGACCTCGTATGGATTGGCGTGTCGGGCAATGCCAACTCACCGCCGTTGTGGGACGACGATTGCCCTGAATACGACGCTTATTCAGCCTATGTCCCGCAACAGATCGGCGGCGCCGCCCATGCAGCCGCCGCCCGCCTGCAGGACGCCGAGCTTGGCTTTGCGACAGCGCAACTCCCGGGCCTTGCGACCTCAGTCCGCGGCAGGGCCTACGACATCGACGAGGCCGTTCCGATCATGGTTGTCGATGGTGTTTCCGGTCCGATCGCCCGCGTCGTGGGTTTCGGCTGTCCGGGCTCGGTTATGGGCGACACGCCCGCCATCTGGACCGCCGACTACCCTGGATACGCCTGCTGGGCGCTTTCGCAGGCCTCGGACGAGGCCGGGTGCATGTTCATCGGCGGTCCGTCCAGCGATGTCCGGCCATTTGACTGGTACGACGGCAATCAGACGCCCGGCCACGCCGACCGCGCCCCGGCAGACGTGCAGGCGCTCGGCTGGCTGCTGGCGACGCAGGCGGGCATCTCGGCGCAGGGGGCGCTGCTGCGGAGGAATATCCAGATCGGGCCGATACAGGTCGGTGATGGCCCAACGACCCATAGTCCGGTGCGCGGCCTCGCTGTTGGTGAGGGACTATTCGAGTCGTTCCCAAATCCACTCCCCGCGGAATTTGGCATCGGGCGGCGCGATCAGGCCACGGAACGGACCGTCTTTGTCTGCGGCAATCTGCGCGGCGCGCCGTTTGGTACGTCACCGTAGATCGCGCCGGTGATTCCCGAGGCGGGCGCGCATGTCGAAGGCGTGCTTCGAGAGCCTCAGGACTCGGCGAGAAGAGGCCCGCGTGGCCCGCGTCGTCCAACAACCTGTAGAGGGTGGATGACTATCCGCCCTTCGCCAGTCCTTCGAGGGCCTCAGGACATCGTGTAGTGCGTCCAACGTAGGCCGCCGACCGGTCCTCCAAGAGCCTGAGGGCGCGGTGAAAAGTGGCCTGCGTGGTTCCATCGTTCAACGTCGCGCCCGTCATGCGACACGCGTGCTGAGGTTCTCGAAGCACGATTTTGGGGCGACAACTTTCGCTCGCACCCGTTGCACCTACCGTTTCGGCCAGTTCACCAGCACCACGCCGAAAATCACGGCCGCCGCCCCCACAAGGAACGTACCGGTTAGCGTCTCTTCCAGTAACGCCGCCCCGAGAGCGGTCGCGATCAAAGGGTTGAAGTTCACGTATACGATCGCCTGTGTCGGACTCAGACGCGTGAGCGAGAACACGAACATCAACTGCGCCAGCCCGAGCGAGCCCAGGTACATCATCAGAAGCGTGTTCTGCGTGTTGAACCCGCCGGTGTTGCCCAGCGCTACTTCGGCCAGCGCGAGCGGCGCCAGCATCAGCGCGCCGATGAGCATGGTCCATGCGCTCACGTTGATCGCCGAGTAGTTGCTGAACGCCCGCTGCGAGGCGACCCCGTATATTGCGACGCAGGCGGCGGCGAACAGCAGGAGCGCCGCACCGCCGAGGGCTTGCACCGTGCTCGCCGTCTCGCCGCCGCTCTCCGAAGGTGACAGCGCGCTCTCGCCGAACACCAGCGCGATGCCGATCAAGGAGACGACCACTCCAGCGATCTGCCGGGTGATCAACGTCTCTCGGCCGGTGAATCGCCCGAGTGCGACGCTCCAAACGGGCGATGTGGCCATCAACAGGGCGCCGCGAGAAGCCTCGGTCACCTGGAACCCGAACGCCATCGCCAGCGGGAAGCCGGTGAAGTAGAAGGCGGCGAGCAGGAAGAACAGTCGCCAGTCGCTTCTGGCCACCGACATTCCGCGCCGGTGGAACACCAGGACGACCGCCCACAGAATCGCAGCGCCGATGCCGATACGCACCGCCGCCAGCGTGAAC
>JAQBUX010000207.1 GCA_027623795.1 Chloroflexota bacterium | reverse complement strand
CACCTCGCAGAATATGCCGACCTCGGAGGCCAGCTTCCGTTGCCAGCGCAGCATCGCCTCGTCATCTACCGCGACTCCGGAACCGCCGGACAGGCGCACGACCTCCACGCACTGCCGGAGCCGTGGCGGATGTGACACCGATATTCCACTGGCCACGGTTCTCGAGCCCGGGTTGAAGACCCACTCATCTCCCGATAGCGCTGCGACCAGCGGCCGCACCGCTTCGGCCTGGACTGCATGGAGCCTTGGCCCGCTTCCGATCCGTTCCGCGGCCCTGAGTTCTTCGAACCCCTTGAACATTCCGATCAACAGGGAACCATTGCCAACTGGGTCCACGATGTCCGTGACAGACGCTGCGTCCGAGCCCACCACCTCGTACGAGAACGACTTCATGCCCTCGATAAAGTACGGGCTCAGGTTGTGGGATAGGTAAGGCAGTCCTCGGTCTGCGACATACGTGACAGCGGCGTCCGTCGCCGCCTGCCGCGGCCCGGGGGTTGGGTGCAGGGACGCGCCAAATATCCCGATCTGGTCGACCTTGCCCTGCGCGGCTGAGTCCGGAAAGAAGACATGCGCCGTGATCCCGGCCGCCGCGGCGTACGCCGAAAGCGACGCCCCTGCGTTACCCGACGAGTCTTCGACGAACTCGGTCACGCCGGCTTCAAGCGCCACAGATATCAATACCGATGACCCGCGATCTTTGAACGACCCGGTCGGCGCCATCATCTCCAGCTTGGCCCACAGTCGCTTTATCCCGAGTACGTCGGCGATCGACTGCAGTGGAACGAGCGGTGTATTGCCCTCGCCCAGCGACAGACGCTCGGATGGGCGGGCGAGAGGCAGTCGCGGCGCGCGTCCGTCCGGACTCATGTCGTAGACGACCTCGAGAACATCGCCACATGCGACGCACGCCAGGTCGTTGATGCTTGCGGGCTGCGTCGCACCGCAGGCGACGCATCGGAACTCGAAAAGCATCGGCATCAGGCGAGAGGGTTGAATCCGGCGTCGACTTTAGCCGGTCCGCCGCTCAGACCCGCCGGCACGCCGTCCGCACGCCAACAAGCGGCTCCGGTCATCAACCCCCGTTCATGGTCTACGAGGATGCCGTTCATTCCGCCGGCGACGTTGGAAACCCGCATCACCGGATGCCCCAGCCGCGACATTCCTGAGTGTGCGCCGTCGCCAAATCCCTGCTCCAGTTCGACGTCCTGGCCCTGCGTCCACAACCGGGGCGCCTCTACGGCCTCTTGCAGAGTCATGCCGTGGTCGATCACGTTCATGATCCCCTGCATGACCGTGCCAAAGATGCGCACACCGCCCGGGGTGCCGATGCCCAGGAAGGGCCGTCCGTCCTTACTTACGATCGTGGGAGACATGCTGCTGACGACCCGCTTATTGGGTCCAACGGAGTTCGGGCGTCCCGGGTGAGGGTCGAACATCGCCTGGGTATTGTTGAGCAGAATCCCGGTGCCCGGCACCGTCACCTTAGACCCGAAAAGTTCGTTGATGGTCTGCGTCATGGACACCATGTTGCCGTCGTCGTCTGCTGTCGTTAGATGGGTCGTATTTAAGGACTCCGCGGTCCTCGTGCCCGCGAGCTGAGCGCTGGCGCGCCTCATGTTGATGTCAGAAGCCCGTTGAGCCGCGTAGTCCTTGGACGTGAGCCAGTCCAACGGGATCTCGATCGTGGCCGGGTCACCCAGGTACTCGAACCTGTCCGCAAATGCGATCTTGAGAGACTCCGCCAAAATGTGGAGGCCGTCCTCTGTTCCGAAACCGAGCCCGGCGATGTCGAAGTTCTCAAGTATGTTCAGCATCTCGATGATGAGTGTGATGCCGGTATTGCCGGGCGGGGGGCCGGCGATCTCATAGCCGCGGTACGTTCCCTTTACGGGTTCTTTCCGCAGCGTCGAGTAACCGCGCAGATCGTCCACGGTGATCACCCCGCCGTTGCGGCGCATGTCTTCGGCGATAGCGTGCCCCAGCGGCCCGTCGTACAGCTCTGCCGCGCCACCGCTCGCTATCGCCTTCAACGACTCCGCATAGTCTCGCCGTACGATCATCTGCCCGGGCACAGGCAGCGATCCGTCCGGCAAGAATATCTCGGCCGTTGCGGGAAATCGGCCGATGTCCTCCCGGTTCTCCGTGATTAGACGCACGAGGTACGCGGACGCAGGGAATCCGTTCTCGGCGTACCTGATCGCCGGGGCGATTACCGCCTCCCAGCCGAGCTTCCCGTATCCCGAGTGGAGTTCTTCCCACGCCTTGAGGTTGCCCGGGACGCCGACCGCCAGATACCCGACCTGCGATTCACGGTCCTCTGTAAGCAGGTAGTCGGGCCAGGTATCGGAAACCGGCCGGTACATCTCCGGCGTCGCTGCGGACGGCGCGAGCGTGTAGTTGTCGATACAGACCGACTCCCCATCTGCCGTCCTGAGGTTGATGTAGCCGCCGCCGAAAGGCCCGACCATCATCGGCTCGACGACGCTCAGAGCGAACACCGCTGCGATGGCGGCGTCGACCGCGTTGCCGCCCATCGACAACATCTCCAGGCCCGCTGCTGAGCCCATCGGGTGGTTGGTGACGACCATCCCGCGCGATGCAGTCGCGGGCTGTTTGAACGTCTCGAAGTTGGTCCCGGCGCGAGTGCGCCAGTCCGTGGTGGTAGTCAATTGATTGGTGTTCCTGCGCTGCTGACGGGGTTCAGACGACAAGCGGGCAGACCGATTATATTGCCGGACTCGGCCTCGCCCAGACCGGATTCCTTGCCGCCACCGCGGCGCGGGCGTACCTTACGAGCCATCTGCCGAATAACCCTGAAGCCTCAATAGTTCAGCCCGGAGCGCCCACATGGATCAGCCCAACCGAGTCCTGACAGCCATGCGCGAGGGCCGGAAAGCGTACGGCTTTCAACTGACCTTCCCGGCGCCGCAAATCATCGACATCATGGGCATGCTCGACCTCGACTACGTGTGGCTCGACTGTGAACACGGCCCGTTTTCGCTGCAGGATGTAGAGAACGCCTGTCGTGCGGCAGAGGCCGTCGGCATGACGCCGATCGGACGCGTCCCGAGTACACAGTCGCACGTCGTCCTCCAGTACTTGGATCGCGGCCTCAAAGGGGTCATGGGCCCGCACATCGCCACGAGGGCCGACGCCGAACAGCTTGTGCGGGCCTGCAAATTTGGTCCCGAGGGCGAACGGTCATATGGCGCAAACCGCGGCACCGGATACAACGTCATGCCGCCGGGTCCCGAAGGCTGGGGCGACCGCCGGGAGTTCTACAGGAACGCGAACGACAACATGCTGGTCGGCGCCCTGCTGGAGGACGCACAGGTCATCGACGATCTGGACGAAATTCTCAAGGTTGACGGCATCGACTATTTCGGCGTCGGGCATCACGATTTCGGCCAGTCGATAGGCAAGCCCGGCATGGGCGATTCGCCAGAGGTCCAGGCGGAACAGAAGAAAATTTACGATCGTATCCGGGCCGCCGGGGGCCGAATCGGCGACGACTTTCTGATCGCCAACTGGGTCCACGAAATGTTGCTCGATGGCGGTCGAAAAATCGTGGAAGGACGCGCATAGTTGGCTGAACGCGGAAGGGGTCTGCTCCTCGTGATGATGGACATCGACCCGGAATACGAAGACGACTTCAACCGCTGGTATGACGAGGAGCACGTGCCGGAACGCAAAGCGATACCCGGGTTCCTCACCGCCCGGCGGTATCGCGCTGTGGAGGGCGGGCCGAAGTACCTGGCGATCTACGAGATGGACAGTCCTGAAGTGCTGGACTCTGAGGCGTACCGGTACGTGTCAGATGAGGGGCGTTCAGAGTGGACGAAGCGGGTAGTCGGCAGGGCCAAGAACTACGTCCGGAATGTCTACGTAGAGATAGTGCCGGGCGAGTAGCTATACCGGGAGAAGCGCGTCGCACAACACGATGTCATCTTGAACACGTGCCCACAACTACCCTCACAAAACTCGTACTCACAACTGAATTGAATGGATAGGCCCGGTGCAGAGGCGCACGTTCAACCCGAATTTTCCAGACTGCGATCTTATTTCGGCGAGCCGTTGTCGGCCCAAGTACGGTGGCGGGGTCACGTTATCTCTATCTCAATGCGGCAATGGTCGCTAGGCCCCCACTGTTCAGGCTCGTTCAGTGCTGTGGCCCGAATGACTTGAGCGAACCCGTTCGAAGCGAATGTAAAGTCGAGTTGCCTGGTTGCGCTCGCCGGGGACTGTCGATTCGTGTGATACGTAGGAACGTTGTTGCTGTCGCGCGGGAGCTCGTCCGGCCACGGGTCTGCGCGGCGTCCGGCGATAGCCTGTGGCCCGACAAAAGTGAAACCTAACGCCGCCATTCTCGCAAAAACAGTTGCATATCGAGACGCCCAATAGGTACCTCCCGTGCTCCCCGTACCCATGCAGGATGTTGAGGTCACCAGCTGCGAGGATTCGGTGCCCATTCTGCCGGCCCACGAGCGACGACAGCTCAGAGATAACGCGGTGCACAGATCCATCCGCATAGATCCACCGACTCCCGGTTGTGCCGTGCGGCTTCTCCCACGGGGCATACATCTAAGCGACGATGAAAGTTTGTCCGTCGTCGGGCGTCACGATCGCGGCGGCCAGTGTGCCCGGACGGCTCACCGCTAACTCACCGGGCAGTGCGTCCTCAACCGGTTTCGGCTCCAACCATTGCACGCCAATGCGATCTGAAAGCTTGACGACCACCGTTCGCCATGGCCGATTCAGCCCAGCCCCAGCCGTCCGCCAAGGGAAGGGTCAACCGTCAACCTTTCCGCCACGTCGATGGGAGGCGGTGCGGCCTCTTGCAGCAGAGCGAGATCGGCATCGGAATTAAGAAGGTCGCGCCACGCTTCCTCTCGCCGAGCGATGTTCCACGATATTATTTTCACCATCTAGTATTCCCACCGTGAATCTGGTGTCCAAGTACGGGTATGCCCGGTTGTGATATTGCCCCGGTGACGGGGCCGATATGTCATCCTGAGCGAAGGCCGAAGTCGAAGGCTCTGCCCTACCTGGGATGCAGGCGCGGGCGTCTTGAATGGTCAACAGCGCGGTGCAGATCCCTCCACTTCGGTCGGGATGAAAATAGTTCGAACAGTCAGCGTCAGACCGCATCACACACATGAACCAAAACAAAAAGTCCGCACTGGTCTGTGACCTCGAACGGGTCGTCGAGCCCACCCACGTCGTGTGGAAGCGTGACGACCTGCTGGTGTACGAGTACGACGGATCTATCGACCGGAACTACCCCGGCGCGGTGGTCGTTCCGGCCA
>JAQBUX010000206.1 GCA_027623795.1 Chloroflexota bacterium | reverse complement strand
CTCCCCTCTCCGGTCGCTGTCCCGGCCCACGGCGGGACGGGGTTGAGCGCGCCCAGCAATCCCGTGGCCTCCTGGCTGGTGATTTTGCCCTCGGCCAGCATCTCGAGGACCCTGATCCTCGGATCGGCTTCGTTCGTCATGACAGCCTCTCTATCGCCTCTGCGGCGGTAATCGCGCCACGTGCGAGCAGGTCAAGCACGTCCTCGTCTTCGTCCGACGGCGGCGCCGGATCGTTCTCAATCAGCGGCAACGCGCTCGATATCCGATTGAGCCTGTTCTTCACCGTCGGATAGCTGATCCCGAACACACGCTCCATCTCCTTGATCGAGCCGTGGCTGCGCACAAACGCCATGACGAACACCAGGTCTGACGGCGAGAGCATCGCGAGCGCCGGGGGGTCAAAGCTTCCTTCGACCGCCGTCTCGCCATCGGCCAGCCGAACGCGCTCGACGACGAACGCGTCACCCTGGGTCAACTTGAGCAGGTCCTGCCAGTCTCTTGCCATTTCTTAGTCTCTGCCTGTGATTTCTGAAGAAAGTTAAGTTCTAACTGAAATTATAGTAGTACTCAGTATATATTATCTCAACTTGAACATTGAGTTTATTAATCAACAGGCTCCGTCAGATCAATTTTGTCTCACATCTATAACCTTGCCCTCCCGCGACGATCGGGGCATCGAACTTGACTACTCCCCCGACGCCCACCACCCGCCAAATCAAGATCCGGGGCATCCAGGTCTCCCGCGGCCACGTGGTAGCGGCCGTCGTCTTTATGGCCAACGCGCTGGCTGTCGGCGGTGTGATGCTGACCTTCGGGTTGTTCGTCGAGCCGCTCGAGCAGGAGTTCGGCTGGAGCCGGGCCGAGATATCAGGTGCGCTCAGCGCCGGTCTGCTCGTCAACTTTTTCACCGTCCCCATCGGGGCGGTCGCCGATCATCTGGGCGCACGCGCCACGATGACGGCGTCGTTGGTGGTAATCGCAATCGGCATCGGGCTGCGACCCTGGATGACCGAGCTGTGGCACCTGTACGCCCTTACGTCACTTGTGGCCGTCGGTTTGCCTGGCGCGACATCGCTCGCGACGGACCGCCTCATATCCGGTTGGTTCACCCGGACCCGGGGCCGGGCGTTGGCCATCACCGGCGCCGGCAACCAGATCGGCGGACTCACCGTCCTTCCCGGCATCTCTCTTGTCTTCGCGCTCTCCGGATGGCAGACCGGCTATATCGCGATCGCCGCCCTGTTCTTGGCGGCGGCGGTCGTAGCATTCGCGCTTGTTCGTGACTCACGGCAGGCGACGGGGTCAGAGGGGGAACCAGAAGAAACGTTGCAGGCGCCCCTCTCCGACGCGCTGCGCTCCCCCACTTTTTACGCGCTCATGGGCGTGTTCGTCTCGTCGGCCATGACGGAGCAGGTGATATTCCCGCAACTGATCCCACATCTGCAAAACGAGGGGCTATCAGACGGCGCGGCGACCCTTGCTCTTGCAGTCGTATCGCTCGGCGGCCTGCCGGGTAAACTTGTCATCGGGAGAGTCGCGGAGCGTTGGACGGGCCGCCGAACGCTGTCTCTCAGCCTGGGGCTGATCATGGGCGGAACGCTGCTTCTCGCGGTCGCAGGCGGGTCGCCACTGGTCTGGCCGGCCGTAGCGTTATTCGGAGCGGGGTTTGGATCGCTCGGCGTCCTGTACGCGCTGGCCATAGTCGAACTGTTCGGGTTGCGCGCCTACGGGGCGATTCTTGGCTCGTTCAAGTCGGCGGCGGCGCTCGCCGTGCTGCCGGTACCGCCTTTGACCGGCGTGGTGTTCGACATCACCGGCAGCTACCAGCTGATCCTATTCCTGGGCGCAGCGGTGGCAGCGATCGGTATCCCTGTGCTTCTATTTGCCCGGCCGAATGACCGGTCTGTCGAGTCACAACTTCCCTGATCTGACCACCTCGGCCGCATTGGCGATCAATCCCCGAACCGGCCGGCCGCCGTCCGCCGGTCAACAGTCGCCGCCGATCAGAGATCGGTGGCGGATCAGACCTCTTCACCCTCGAAGGGCGAAAACTCAAGAATAAGACCCGGCGGCACCGGCCAACCTGTGGGACCGGGGCTGATGTCTAAACGCCCTGCGGTGGGAGTTTTGGCGGGTCTATCGGCCCCGGCCTTTGCTATGCTGGCGTCTTCAAGAATTTCACCGGCTTGGGACCAAACGATCCGCGTCGTGACGAGGGCCGGCGGGCCGATATCAAACTCGATAATCCAACCCCAGATTGTCCAACCAGGGAGAGGGCCAGATAGCCTCCACGGGGACCTCGGACGCATCGCCCGGTGAGGCCACGACGGCCGAGTTATCGGCGTCCGCAGTCCGCACCGGGATTTATCGCGGCTGGCCCATCGCCGGGGTCGCGTTCCTGTCGACCGGGCTCGCAGTTGGCATGGCCCAATACGCGTTCGGTGCGTTCGTGGAGCCGCTCGAAGAAGAGTTTGGCTGGACCCGTACCCAGATCAACTTCTCCCTGACGCTGGGGTTGGTCACCGGATTCCTGTCCCCGATCGTCGGTCGCTGGATGGACCGGTTCGGCGCACGGCCCGTGATGGTCATCTCCCTGTTATTCCTTGCGGCCGGGTTCCTGTTGCGGTCGGTGATGACCAACGCCGGCAACGTGACCATCAACGCATCTCCCGATCTCATATTCTGGCAACCCGATCTGCACTTCACCTTCCTGACCCAGTTCTACCTGTTCAGCCTTCTGCTATTCATGGGGTTCCCGGGCGCCACCGTCATGCCAGCCGGCAGGCTGATCTCCGTCTGGTTTGCGCGGACACGCGGGCGGATGATGGGAATCGTCACGGCGGGCAACAACTTCGGCGGGTTGACCATGGTCCCGCTCGGCACATTGGTGATTGCGACTGCGGGCTGGCGATGGGGATACGCCGTATACGGGTTCATCATCATCGGCATCGCCGTCAGCGCCTGGTACTTCATCAAAGACCGCCCGGAGGATGTCGCCAGGGAGGGAAACAAGCGTTGGGCGCCCCCCGGCATGGACGCCGCTATGGCAGCCGCGGCGGCGGCCGGTTACAGCGCAAGAGACGCTCTCAGGACGAGATCGTTTTATTTCATCACCCTCGGGCTAACCGCCGCCATGTTCACCTACTCAGCGGTACTGACGCAGTTGATCCCTCACATGGAGGCGGAAGGATTCTCCAAGAACGAGGCCGCCGCCGGAATTTCGATAGTCGCCGCGTTCGGGATTATCAGCAAGCTCGCTTTTGGCCGAATCAGCGAAACCATCACAGCCCGATGGTCGACCGTTCTCAGCCTCTCCATCCAGTCCGCCGGGCTCGTTCTCTTCATAGTCGCCGACGGGACCAACCTCGCATGGGTCGCCGTCGCCGTGTTCGGTCTGGGCTTCGGCGGGATCGGCGCACTTATACCGCTCACCGTGGCAGAGGCGTTCGGCGTCCGTCACTTCGGCAGCATTCTTGGGATCATCAGCATGTTTGGCGTGGTCCCGGTGGTCATCGGTCCGCTCATGGCGGGGATCATCTTCGACAAGACCGATTCATACGATCTGGCGTTCGAAATCACGATCGGCATGTTCTTGACCGGAGCGATCTTCATGTCGCTGGCGGGACCGCCAAAGTCGCCGACGCCAGAACCGGTAAGAGCGAGCGCCTAGCGCGAATCATGGTCGAGAAACCGTGACTAACCCTGGCACCACGTCCATCTCTGTCGTGGCAAGGAACGATGATCGATCGTACTACCTACTGAAGGTAATACGGCGGGGTCATGACGTTTACTGCATACCGCCCCATTCGGGGATGCACTACTCCTTACATGAGAGCGGCGCGTCCCACTTTCGAGAGGAAGGGAGCGGGGGAAGAAATCCCGGTAATTCTCTCCGGCGGGGAAGCCGGGACGTCAATTGGCGACGGCATCATGCGCGCCCCGCTCGTAGATATCGGCCGCGCTGTCTGCGTCTGCTACGCGACTTATCCAATCAACTCGCTTGGCGACGATTTCCACCAGTTCAACCGAAATCCGAATGATTGCTTCGTGATCGACACGAATCTGTTCCCGCGAGAAACAAACTTAGTGGAGATCGGCGTATGGGCCGTTCCAGAGAGAAACAAAGTCAGCTTCGAATTCAACAACCCGGGAGTCCGCGAGGAATTTCTGTACAAATCCGATTCCGATGAACCTCAGATTTGGATCTACGCCCGACCTTCCTATCTGGCGTCTACCGCCCTGACCTCGGACTCCAGCTTCCGCATGTAGTGGAGGCTTCGGGTGTCCATCTCGAACTGGTCCCCTACCCGGCCGCCTTCGATCGCCACGTAGCCGTCGTATCCAGCTTTCGCCATCGCCGTCATCAGGAATCGGTAGTCCATCTCGCCGTCCTCCAGCGAGACCTTCCAAGCCACCGATCGCTCGTTCTCGGGGTGGTTGACCCGGACCACGTTCTTGCAGTGCCAGTACACGGAGACCCCGGCGAGCGCCCGCACGTTGTCCTCCGGCGTCTCTTCAGGTTCGTGGTAAGCCCACGCCACGTTGCCGATGTCCGGGTTGATGCCGAAGTTCGACCGGTCAACGAGATCACACATCAGCAGGGCCGACCACGAGTTGTCGACCGGCGACGCGTGATGCATCTCGATCGCGACCGTGATCCCTCGCTCGGCGGCCGCGTCGCAAACCGGGCGAATTGAATCGGCCACCCGCTCGTAGAGGTAGATCGAAGCGTCCCGGCTTCCGTCCTGGGAGTGGACCATCCCGGTCGGCTCCCACCCCGCGGGGAGGTAGCGTTGCGGCGCCATCAGATTCCCGACGACGAGCGACGATCCAACGGCGGCGGCGTGATCAACACTCCGGCGCAGGACGTCCAGGTTGCGACGGGATGACTTCACCTCGATCAACGAACCACCGGCGCGGACCGCGACTATTGGAAGGCCCACGCCCTCCAGCCGCGCCTTGAAACCGTCAAAGGCCGCACGGCTGTCCAGCAGATCGAGAGTGTTGGCGCCCACCTCCAGACCGTCATAGCCGGTGTCACTGACCGCACGAATCCAGTCATCCGTGAAGTGCTCGGGGCGGGCGTTCCAGGTGCTGTGTACGTCGGGATACGCAGCCTGGCGACGATTGGCGTAGCAGTATTTCATCGACCGTCTTTCTGTGTTACCCATCGCGGACGCCGCCGCAGGCCGAACTCACTTGTCGGGGGTATGGCAAAACGCCCTTGGACGGACCGCCGTCCGCCACCGATTGTAGGGGCGTATGGCAATACGCCCGTGGACGGACCGCCGTCCGCCGCCGATTGTAGGGGCGTATGGCAATACACCCGAGACCGGGCCAATGCCCG
>JAQBUX010000205.1 GCA_027623795.1 Chloroflexota bacterium | reverse complement strand
CTGTGATCGAAACCGGCGCGATCGAGGGAGGTGACCAGGAAAGCTGGATCCCCGGGCCACGCGCCCGGCTCCGTTCCTGCGTCGCGAATCACACCGACCGTATTTAGGACGACATCTTGATTGAACAATCTCCGAAAACAGGTTCCCCGGCCGAGGCACAGGACGGCGGCGATGCCGAGGCGGAGAACATCCGCAAGTTCCGTCTGAGTCGCCGAAAGCTGCTCCAGATCATGGGCGCCGCCGCCGTTTCCGGCGTCGCAGCCCCACTGATCCCGAAGGCGATCGCCTCGGCACAGGAGTCCAGCGCCGCCACACCAGAAGAGAAGGCGAAACGGCTGCGCCGCTGGATGATGGTGATCGACCTGCGCAAGTGCGACGGCTGCCAGTCTAGCGGCAATCCTCCCATGTGCACACAGGGCTGTATCGAGGGGCACTTCGCACCGGAGCCCATGGAATGGATCCAGGTATTTGAGTTCGACATGCCGGGGGGCGGTACCCAGTTCATTCCGGTCCCCTGCCAGTCATGCCAGAGTCCGCCTTGCGTGAACGTTTGCCCGGTCGGAGCGACCTGGACGACGCCCGAGGGCGTCACCCTGATCGATCAGGATCGGTGCATCGGCTGCCGCAGTTGTATGGCCGCTTGCCCGTACGACCGAAGGTTCTTCAACTGGGGCGATCCGCCGATCCCGCCGGAGGCTCTTTTCGTCGACTACCACCCCGAGCGGCAGACTCCGCTCAGGAAGGGCGTGACGAGCAAGTGCGACTTCTGCGTCGATACCGCCCGGGCCGGCCGGCTGCCTTACTGCGCGCAGGGCTGCCCGAACAACGCCATCTACTACGGGGACTTTGAAGAAGACGTGGCGACAAACGGTAAAGAGGTTGTGGAACTTTCCAGGTTCCTCACCGAGAACCACGCATATCGCCTGAAAGAGGAGCTGAACACGAAACCCCGGGTGCACTACATCCCCGGGGCGGGTGAAGAGGTCGGTCGCGATCCGTACAAAAAGGGCCGCGTGGACACAACGTGGCCCTGGCAAGAGAAGCTGGAAGGATCGAAGGAATGGAATCGACTGGGTCGGTAAGGTCGTTCACCGAGCGGCTTGAAGCGCGGGTGTTGAACCCGCTCACCACCGCCAGCAAGAGTTACTACTTGACGGTAGGTATTCTGGCGCTCGTGGTCGCGTGGGGCATATACGCGTACACGGTCCAGCTCAGGGATGGCCTGTACGTGACAGACCTGAGAGACCGGATCACGTGGGGCATGTACATCTCCCTCTTCGTGTTCTTCATCGGCATCAGCCACGCGGGGACGCTGATCTCCGCAATCCTCCGTGTCTCCAAAGCGGAGTGGCGGATGCCGATAACCCGGATGGCGGAGTTCATCACGGTGGTCGCGCTCATGATCGGCGCGCTGATGCCACTGATCGACCTCGGACGCCCGGACCGCGTGCTCAACCTGATCCTCTACGGCCGGTGGCAGGCTCCCATAACCTGGGACATCATCGCCATCACGACCTATCTGACGGGCAGCGTCATCTACCTGTACCTGCCCCTTATTCCAGACTTCGCCCTGGCCCGGGACCGGATCAGCGGCAGCGTGTCGCCGGTGAAGGCCTTGTTCTACCGGACGTTCTCGCTGGGATGGCAGGGGACGCCGTCCCAGAAGAAGAATCTGCATACGGCGATGGGGATCATGATGTTGCTCATCATCCCGATCGCCGTCTCGGTCCACACCGTCGTTTCGTGGATCTTCGGGATGACGCTTCGCGAGGGCTGGAATTCGCCGTTGTTCGGGGTGTTCTTCGTGGCCGGCGCCATCTACTCCGGGATCGCTGCGCTCATCATCCTGATGTTCGTCCTCAGGAAGGCGTACTCACTCGAGGAATACATCACGAAAAAACACTTCGTGTATCTCGCATACATGATGGCCGCTTTTTCCGTGATCATGGCCTACTTCAACATCCTGGAGTTCGTCACAGCGGGTTACAAACTGGAGGGCGAGGCCGAGTTCGCGCTCGACCAACTGTTCACCGGTTCACTGGCTCCGTACTACTGGTTCTATGCGATCGGCGGAATGGTCATCCCCGCTGTGATCATCTTCGTCCCGTGGACGCGAACGATCCCCGGGATAATCGCCGCCGCCGGCCTGGTGGTCATCGCGATGTGGATGGAGCGGTATTTCATCGTGGTAGGTGGCTTGCGAACGCCCACGATGCCGTACGAACCGGCCAACTATTTCCCGAGCTGGGTTGAGTGGTCGATCATGGCCGGCGCATTCGCCGGGTTCGCTCTCATCATCACGATAGCCGTCAAGATTCTGCCGGTTATCGCGATCTGGGAGGTGGCCGAACAGTACGAGAAAGAGGCAGCGCCGATTCCCGGGCCCGTAACGGGGCCGGCGCCAGCGGGCGGACTCGTGTCGCCCGTGGGAGGCCAGAACGCATGAGAGTTCCAATGCCGCTCCGGATGGTCGCCGTACTGGGGCTCACGGCAGTCATCTTCGCGATAACGCCCCTGTTAGTCGCAGCGCAGTCAGTTGAGGGTTCGAAGCTGGCGTTGGCCGACGCGCCCGAGGTTGCCATTGGCGACTCGATTCAGCTTCAAGCGTCGCTGACTTCAGGCGGGATACCAGTGCCCGGCGTCGAAATCGTGTTCTTCAGAGCGGTCGAGTTCCTGAACTCGGGCAACGATCTGCTGATCGGACGGGCCATGACCGACGAGTCAGGGATCGCGGCCGTCGATTTCGCCCCGCGATCTGAAGGCGAAATACTGATCCTGGCCGAGTTCGGCGGAACGGAAGCCGTCGGTGACGCTTTTACGGAGGGTTCGGTCCTTGTTGGCCCCGGTCCGCCTCAGTATCTGGTAGAGGCCGGTATCGGTGTTCCGGGCATCAATGTGTACCTGCTCGCCGGCGTCCTCACGACTGTGTGGGGAACGTTCTTCTTCGTAATGACCCTCGTCTGGCGCATCGCCAGGGACGGTTCGTCGACGCCAGTCCCAAAAACAGCCACGGAAGGGGCCACCGGTGAATAAGCGGTACATCGTTCCGGCCGGTGGATTCGCGGCAATCCTGACTCTTGGCTTTGTGTTAATAGTCGTCGTCGTCATCCGGCCATGGGGCGGCACGAACATTTCGTGGGGTACTCATCTGAACCTCACCGAAGAGCCGATAGACGACTACACGCGCAACATTCAAACGTTTGTTTCGGCGGAGGGCTCCGCGCCCCTCGGTGTGTGGAAGCGGGCGGATTGCGATAGTTCGACCACTGTGGGCTCACCTTCAGGATATGAGGGCGTAGACCTTCCCACGTGCGGCGGCGATCCGGTGGTCGAATGGGTGGCGCACGGGTGCGCCGGGTGTCATGGCATTAATGGCACAGGTGGCGCCGTGGGGCCCAATGTTCAGGAAGTGAAGGTAGATGAGTTCAGCGAGCGGGTCAGGTTCGGCGCCAACGGCATGCCCGCCTTCGATCCGGCTGACCTGAGCGATGAGCATGTTGCCCTGCTGAGTGAATACCTGCAGTCTCAGTGGGCCTCGAATTTCCCGGGCGGAGTGATTCCCACGCCGACGCCGGAGCCGACTGCCGTCCCAACCGCGATACCCACCATCACGCCCGAGGCCACGGTCGGACCGGTAGCTACGCCCTCGGCGGAGCCACCCTCAAGTGATCTGTTTGATCTCGGAAAACTGGTCTACGAAGAAACGGCCGGGAACGAGGGATGTGACAAATGCCACGGGCTCGATGGAACGGGTTCCGGCACCGGGGAGGGCGCCCCTGATATCCGCGGGGCCTCGAGGTCAGCGGTTCGGGAGGCGCTTCGCGGCGCTTTCGATATGAGCGACATCAAGCTCACCAACGAGGAGCTCGCTGCCGTTATCGAGTATCTCCAGTTCCTCAATAAGTAGGACACCGCGCTCATCGTCGATCGAGAACAATTAACGATAAGTTTGATTCATCAAGAGTTGGGGCCGAACGGGCGACGTTTTAACGGCCCCGCCAGATAAGGACGAACCACGGTGAGAACGCATCTCGGAAAACTTCAAGGCGGCATGCTGATTCTGACGGCGATGTCGATGATGCTCCTCCTGGCGGCCTGCGGCGGCTCCTCGGACGAGCCGTCATCGACCGCGACGACTGCCCCACCAACGGTCGCCCCAACCGCGGCGGCGACCGCAGTACCGACTGCCGTGCCAACGGCGGCGCCCACGGCGACGGCAGTGCCAACCGCGGCACCAGCGCCAACGGTGCCGGCAGACTCCGGGGATAGTGACCTGATTGCGCGGGGCAAGGTGATCTTCGAAGAGACTGCCGGCGGAATCGGCTGCGCCTTCTGCCACGGGTTGGACGGCAGCGGGAATGGACCGGCCAACGTCGGCGCTCCACCCAACGCCGGTGCGACCGAGGCAATGTACCGAGAAGCCCAGGCAAACGGCGAATCGGGCGCCATGGCCTTCCTTATGCTCGCGAACGACGAGGTCGAGGCGGTGATCGCCTATCTGCAGGTTCTCGGCAACCAGCCCTGAAGATTTGCCCTGGGGTTTACGAGGTAGTTAACGGATATGATCTGGCTACGTAGAGGATGGCTCAGGATCCTGGTCGGCCTCGTGCCGCTCGGGTTGATCCTGGCCGCCTGCTCCGGCTCGGAGGCCACGGCGGTCTCCGACGACGTACAGGAACCCGCCCCCATCTCGTCCGACGTTGACACAGCGATCACGGATGGGACGGCCGCGCTGCTTTCCGCCATCGCGGACCAGCGCACGGTCACCATCAACATCGCCCTGACCGATACCGGCTTCGACCCGGCATGGGTGTTCGTGCCAGAAGGACGCGAGGTTCAACTAGTTTTCCGGAACCGGGGCGAGACCGAATACCACTACCGGGTCGTCGGTCTGGAGCCGGAGAATCTCTTGTGGATCAACGTGCCTGAGGACGTTGCAGAAGAGGGTGTCACCGATGACGAACACGACGCCCACCACGCATCTGAGTTCGTGCCCTGGCGCGCCACATCGAGGGCGGGAATAAAGCCGACGGGAGACGAGGTCCACGCCTATGTTTCAAGCGGAGGCAACCGGGACGTCGTCCGTTTTGTCGCACCAGCGATCGGGACCTACTCGGTCGTAGACCCGCTCCACCCGGAGTTCACAGGTGAACTCACCGTCTATTGACGGTTTACCGGACGATGTCTTCACCATATCCAGAGTTCCATACCTCGACAGTCCATGAGGTCAGCATGTCCAGATTTCCGACGATGGAATCAGACCTGACCATCAAAGATGGTTACGAAATGTCAGTTCTGGCCCGATGCAAGAGAACCGTATCCCGTGGACGCCTGACCGTCACGATCTTGTCGCT
>JAQBUX010000204.1 GCA_027623795.1 Chloroflexota bacterium | reverse complement strand
TCGATGTCCTCGACGATCTCAGCCCCAAGTCTGCCAAGCACTCCGAAGTTGTGGATACCCAGCGCGACCGCCCCGGCCAGGACGCCGGCCTGCAGTACGAAGATGATCATCAAAGCCCAGACAAGTTCCGGCACGGCGCGGGTGAGGATGTAGGACGCTCGCGTCGCCATGAACACGGCGGTCCCTGTCACACGGCCGAACCGCGACAGCTCTCCGTGCGTCAGGTTCGAGGCGGCGAACGAGACGGTAGCGAGCGCGCCGGCGCCGGCGATGGCCGTTGCGAGCACGGACATCTGCAAGGTCTCCAGCGCAAGATCGAAAGCGTTCCGCCACTCGGCGCCTTCAAAGAAAGCTGGAGTGCCGTCGCCGCCGACGCCAGCGAGGTCCTTCGCGAACGTCGAGATGCCGTCCCACGCGTCCTTCGAGAACAGGTCTCCAAGCCTGCCGCCGTCGTGATACACCCAGAGCCAACCGGCGACCACGAGCGCGCCCCAGACGACCAGGGACCAGCCGACAAACCCCAATCCGAACAGCCCTCGCCGGACACCATCGACCGGAGCCACTCGCCTCAATTGAGCAGGTGAGTCCGTGAGCACCTCGCTCCGTTGGCGGATCACAGCAGCCGCCTTCTGACCTGGGCGCTCCACAGATCGATCCCCGCGACAAGGATGACCAGTGCGTAGATCGAGGTCCATGCTTCGTCATAATTGAGGTCGTCGAGGGCGATCGTGATCCGAAAACCCAGGCCGCCCAGCCCGACGAAACTGAGCACGGCGGCGGCGCGCACGGCGCACTCCAGCCGATAGAAAAGGTAGCTGACAAGGTCAGGTGTTGCGATCGGCAGTTGCCCGTACATCAGGACCTGGAACGGCGACGCGCCGGTGGCACGCAACGCGTCTAACGGGCGTTCGGGTGCGTCCGTGATTCGCTCCGCGATGATTCGCCCGAGTATGCCGCCATACGGGATACCGATGGCCAGAACTCCAGCCACCGGTGACAGCCCGAGCGCAAATACGAAGAGGACCGCCCAGACGATCTCGTGGACAGAGCGCAGGACCGCAAGGAAGCCGCGTATCGCCACGACAACGCCGAAACGGGCCAGCGGGTTTCGGAAAAGAACGCCACTGGCCGCGATGCCCAGCGGGACCCCTATCAGCAGGGCGATCGACATCCCCGCCACCGCGTACATTAGTGTCCGGAAGGCGGCGATCGCAGCGAGGCGGATCGTATCCCACGAGAGGTCCGGCGTGAATGCCGAGGATGTGATCTCGCCGAGCGCCCCCAGCCCTCCCGTGTGAAGAGCCTCGCCGGGCCGGACCGTCGCCACGGCCGCCTACACGACTGCGGCGATGATTATCAGCGTCAGCATGAGCCGCCGCTCGATCGAGATCAGACTGCGCAGGTGGGGTCTCGGGCCACCTGATCGCGTGAAGAAGGCGGCGCCCCTTGCGATCATTGCCCGGCGGCCGCCGGCTCCGGCGTGGGCGCGCGTGCCACAAGCGAGTAGACGAGATCGAGATCTTTTTCGGTCACGTCGTCCGCGGGTTTGTCGAACGCGATCTGCCCGGACCGCATCGCAATGATGCGGTCGAAGTGACGTAAAGCCAGTTCCGGCTGATGGACGCTCGCGATCAATGCCCGCGGAGCCATCGACTCGCCGGGACGCTCTCCGGGCCGATCGGAAACCAGATCCCTGAGCAACGCCAGGAGGTCGTCGGCCAACGCGGGGTCCAGCGCTGAGACAGGTTCGTCCGCCAGTACCAGGTCCGGGTCCTGCACCAATAGCCTTGCCAGCGCCACGCGTTGTTGCTCTCCGCCGGACAGACGCCCCACTCGCGTCGCGATACGGTCCTCAAGTCCGACCCGGCGAATCGCGTTCCTCGCACCCGTAGACTCGATCGGAAACGCGAGCGCCGCCAGCGATCGCAGCGTGCCCCATCTGCCGAGGTAACCGGCTTGCACGTTGTGCTTGACCGCGAGTTGGAGCACGAGGTCGAGCTGTTGCTGCATCATCCCGACGAGCCCGGCAAGCTCCCGGCCCGGCCGCAATCCCGCGAGGGAGCGCCCCATCACTTCGACCGCTCCCGCCGACGGCTGAAACAGCCCTGCGATCACGCGCAATAACGTGGTTTTGCCGGCGCCGCTCGGTCCTATGAGGGCGACAGATTCTCCCGGCGCGACCCGGAGCGAAACGCAGCGCAGCGCAATTGTGTCGCCGTACCTGTAGTCAACGTCGACCAGGCTGCACGCCGCGATCTCCGACGATGGCGTGTCGGTCACTCGATCAAGTCCAGTTGCCTTGCGGTCTTTTCGATCGCGACGTAGTTTTCGTTTTCCGTCGCGATGAATCTGTCCGTCTGGAACAGCTCCAGAATCCTGGCGACCTGTTCGTCCTCCTGAGACAGTCCGGTGAGGGCTTTCCTGACCTTCTCGACGGTCCCGCGGCCGTAGGTGTCGTCCAGGCGGGAATTGGCGACCCAGTGGTAGTCGAAATAGGCGGGAGTAGTTTCCAGAGCGCGGACCTTCGTCAAATCGACCTGGCCCTCCTCTACGGCGCGCTCCCAGACGGCCTCATTGAGCGCGCCGGCCTGGAACGATCCGGCCTCAACCAGTTTCCACGTTTTGTCGTGAGACCCGGAATACGAGGGCCGTCCGTTGAAGTGGGACTCGGGGTCGAATCCCGCCTGACCCAGGTAAAAGCGGGGCATCAGGTGCCCCGATGTGGAGCTCTCGCTGCCGAACGTGAACGAAAGCCCCGCAAGGTCATCCCGCGAGTCGGCGTCGACATCCGCACCGACCACAAACACTGAATGAAACTCCTCGTCCCGTGGCCGCTGGACTATCGCCTCGGAACCGGGGTCCGCGATTCGCGCCTGCACCCCGGTCAGCCCGCCAAACCAACCGAGCCCCACATCACCCTGTTGGAACGCCGTTACAAGCGCCACGTAAGTGACCGAAGGCCTGTACTCGACGTTGAACCCAAGTTCTTCGCTCAGCAAGTCGGCGAGACCGCCAAACCGTTCCTCAAGTAGCGAAACATCCTGATCCGGGATGCCCCCGATAATGAGCGTCGGCTTCTGGTCGTCGGATGAAGAGCACGCAATTGCGACCACGGTGGCCAACAATGCGATCGCCGGAATAAGCCGTCTCAACCCCACGGGCCGGGACCTCCGATTTTTGTTCAACGGTCCCTGAGAAAAAGCACCGCTGGGGGTTTTTACGCCTCCCATGCGCTTTCGACCAGCGACATAACTCCTTATCATGCCACCATGAACATTGCGCAACTGAGCACATTTGTGGCGGTAGTCGAGACCGGCAGCCTCACGTCTGCGGCGCGGCGGACGGGCGTTACACAGCCCGGCGTGACCCGCCAGATGCAGCGTCTCGAGGCCGAGTTGGGCGTGGCGCTGCTGGAACGACTGCCTACTGGCGTCCGCGCGACCCGAGAAGGTGAACAACTGTTGACGTACGCGCAGGAGGCCCTGTCTGGCTACGGAACACTGCTCGCTGCGATTCAAGACCCCGGCGCCCCGCTCGAAGGCCGGTTGCGGATCATTGCAAGCACAACGCCCGGCGAGTATCTGGTGCCGGAACTCGCGACAGGATTTTCGGATCGGCATCCCGCTGTTACGACGGAGGTGTTCGTAGCGGACACGACGGCCGTCATCGACGAAATGCTTGAACGCCGGTGGGATATCGGATTCGTGGGCAGACCGGCCGATCATCGACGATTGGCCTGCACGGCCGTGGCGACCGACGAAGTCGTCCTGGCCGTCCCCGCCAATCATGCGCTGGCGCGGAAACGGCAGGTCTCGCTAGCGGACCTGGCAGGTGAGCGGATTATCGAGCGTGAGGGCGGGTCAGGCACACGGCTGACCGTGCAGGACGAGTTAGACCGCCTTGGCCTCAAGTTCCCCGCCTACGTAGCGTCGATGGTCCTCGGGAGTGCGCACGCGATAGTCTCCGCCGTGGATGCGGGGCTCGGCGTGGGCTTCGTCACGGCGAGGGCGCTCAAGAGCCACGACGCGACTCGTGTGACCGCCGTCCGCCTGGCGGACGCGCGGTTTCTACGGCGCCTCTACATGGTCCATGAGAAAGGCCGACCGCTGCCGCGGGTCGTGCGCGCGTTTCGTGACCACGTTCTCGAGTCACGGCCGGTTCTTGACGACGAATCGGCGACGGAATCCTGACCGGCCGTCGGCTGGTGACCCGTGGCCGTGCGGATCACGACGGGGTGGCGCCGGCGGCCTCGGAGGCGGCTTTTTCGATGGCTTTCTTCCGCGATATATAGCTCAACAGCGCGCCGACGGTTACGCCAAACCACGTGTATGGAACGATGACGATTGCGAACGTTATCAGTACGAACCGGTAGAGCCCGCCGATGTCCAGAACGAAAAGAATCCCGAGGGCGATCGCCACGGGCACGAGCATCATCCCGCCGACGAGCAGTCCGAACTTTACGATCTTGTCCTCGTCCGCGTTAGCCACGCCGCCGCCAAAGAACCCGGCGAGGAACGGACCCGGCAATATCGTGACGAAGTGGACCAACGGTATCGCTACCGCGCCCACCATTATCCCGAACGCGACGAGCGCTCCCTTAAGCATTTCCCCTCCTGAGATGAGACGCAAGACTTCGCCCGCCAACCGTTGAGCGTCATCCGACCCATCTGAAGTTTACGTCGGTCCCGGATGCATCGGCGTGAATCGGCGCGATTTACGAGCGGATACACGGCACGGAATCCCCGTCTCGGGTGCCCGCATCTCAACGGGTAACTGGAAAGCAGCCAGCGCCCGGGGCGTCTCGGTCCGCAGCGGCAGTTATACTCATGCACTGCTCAGGTTCAATGGGTCGTCGCAACACTGCCTTTATCATGCCGATCCTAACAGTTGGTCGAGGGCTTCGGCAGGAGTCTTCCAGGCGAGGGTCTTTCGAGGTCGCGAGTTGAGGGCGAGGGCAACAGCATCGAGGTCGGAACGGGAGTGCCGGGCGAGATCGGTGCCCTTGGGGAAGTATTGGCGGAGCAACCCGTTGGTGTTCTCGTTGGTGCCGCGCTGCCATGGACTGTGCGGGTCGCAGAAGAAGATGTCGAGCCCTGATTCCACGCGGAGTCGGGCGTGCTGAGCCATCTCGGCGCCCTGGTCCCAGGTGAGGGATCGACGGAGCTGGTCGGGAAGATCACTGATCGACTCCGTGATCGCGTCCCGAACGGCGGCGGCGCCGTGCCCGCCGAGCGCTGGACCGTTCTTGACTCGCGGCTTGTCGCCGTGACTCTCCATACGGGGCAGATGCAACAGCAACGTGAACCGGGTGGTTCGCTCGACTAGCTGTAGTTCCCACGGACGTTATTTACAGGCGTGAGGTTGGGGTTGCTCCGTCGATGCCTCC
>JAQBUX010000203.1 GCA_027623795.1 Chloroflexota bacterium | reverse complement strand
CAGGCACGGTCGATGGATTCCGCGCCCAACCGGACCACCCCGGCCGGTAGTCAGCGGCCCCTACGATGCGCAGGCGAGCGCGGGTCGTTCACTCAGTCCGGCCCCCGACTTTTGAGACAACGTCGAAGTCGAGGGAACATCACGTCCTCACCCTCATTCCAGATGCTTCGTCGACCCCAATGTCTCGCTAAACGTCATCCCGAGCGGAGTCGAGGGAACTTCACCCCCACACCCGCATTCCAGACGCTTCGTATACCGGGCGTCGCGGTGCAGATCTTTCGACTACGGCCTTCGGCCTCCGCTCAAGATGACCCTGAAAAGGGGGACGTGAAACAACCGCTAAAAAACGTACTCCGGCCCGGGGACGTACTTGAAGCGCTCCAACGCGTCGTCCCGCAGCGTGAAGCCGAGTCCCGGCGTTGTCGGTGCGTACACGCGGCCATCTGGTCGGACGTCGTACTCCTCGTTGAAAAGCTCGTACATCATCGGCATATAGCCCTGGCTGACCTCGAGGATGTGGCAGTTCGGGGTCGACATCGCCACATGGATGCTGGCGGCGAAAAGCACGCCCATTCCCCATGCGTGGGGTGCGACTCGAACGCCTCGGGCTGATGCGATCGCCGATATCCGCCTGATCTCCGTGTAGCCGCCTGCGCGGGCGATGTCCGGCTGGGCGATGTCGCACGCCTCGTTGTCGAACAGCGACTGAAAATCGAAGCGCGTGAACTCACGCTCGCCCGTCGCTATCGGCGTGGTCGTTGACCGGCGCACGTAGCCGAGCCCGGCATGATCGTCCGGGGAGATCGGCTCCTCGAACCACGCCACGTCGTACTTCTCCATCATCTTCGCCAGTTGGATGGCGGTGGAGACGGCGAACGCGCCGTGTGCGTCCAGCATCAACTCCACGTCTGGACCGATACCGCGCCGCGCCGCGGCGATGCGCACTTCGGTGTTCTTGAGCGAAAACCCGTCGCCGCCGACGACGCGCATCTTGACGGCGTCGAACCCTTTGGCCGCATACCCCGCCATCTCGGCCTCGGCCGCCTCGCCGGGCGCCCAACCGCCGCTGGCATAGCCGCGGACGTTGTCGCGCACAGCGCCCAACGCCTGGTATATCGGCACGCCGAGTATCTGGGCCTTGACGTCCCACACGGCTAGATCGATGCCGGAAATGGCCTCCATCGTGACGCCGCGCCGACCGTCCTGCGGCTGTGCGTTGCCGCGCTCCAACGCCGGGCGCCATCGGGAGCCGTTGTACATCTTCTCCCAGATGAACTCGGAGAAAAGCGGGTCTTCGCCGACCACAGCCGGGCCGAGCTCGAACTCGACCAGCGCCGCCACGACCTCAGGGTTGCCGAGCGATGCTCCGAGCCCCGTGAAACCGTCGTCGGTCTCTACGACGATGAGCGTGGCGTCGCTTTTGACTTTCGTGCCAAGGTCGTTCCGATGCTGTCGCTCAACCGGCACCGGGTCGGACATCGGGATCGCTTTGATCGCCGTGATCTTTGACATGTGGTTCTTTCCTGGATCGACCGTTGATTTCTGAAAGTTGCCATCGTTGGAGTCGCGTCCGCGCCGCGACGCGACCTACACCTGAATCCTCTCCTTCCCGGGGAGAGGACCAATTCACGCCCCCCTACCCGCCTCGCGCCTGCGCTTGCGCCACCGTCTCCCGGACCCAGCTTCGGGGTGGACTCACCGTGTCTTTGACGTTGACCGTGAGCCGGCCGAGATTGCCGATCTCCAACGTCACCTCGTCGCCGTCCTGCATAGGGCCAAGTCCAAGATGATTTGTCCCGGTCGCGAGCAGATCGCCTGGCTCGAGTCGCATCAGGTTCGAGAACACCTCGATCACCTGCGGCACCTTGCGTGCCATGTCGGAGGTATCGAAATCGTGGCGCAGGTCGCCGTTGTCCCACAGCCGTACGGCCAGCGCCTGCGCGTCCGGCACCTCGTCCTTTGTGACGATCGCCGGTCCGATCGGCCCGAAAGTGTCCCATGACTTCTGCCACCAGAAGCTGTTGTTGCCGTTCGGGCTGATGCCCCGGGCGGACACGTCCATAAAGTTCAGATACCCGAATACATGATCCAACGCGTCTTCTGCTTTGACGTGATCCGCCGTCTTGCCGATCACGACGCCCAGCTCAGCCTCGTGGTGAAACACCTCCGCCGGCGCGTCAGGGAGTACCACCGTCTCTCCGTGTCCGATCAAGGAGCTCGGCGATTTCAGGAATGCGTCGATCTCATAAGGGCCGGGGATAGTTCCGGACTCCATGTAGTTGCCGGCCATGCAGACGACCCGGCCCGGCGACGGTACGGGCGCCCGCAGTTGCACGCCGTCCAATGGCACGCCGTCATGGGACGCTACGAAGGCTTCAAGATCTCCGCGGACCTGGTCCCAGTGCGTTATCACCGCCTCAAGCCGGTCGTGCGGCCGAATCACGGTGAAGTGGGACGTCGGCCCGGTCAGGTCCACGATGCGATCGCCCTTGATGGCGCCGAAGGTCCAGTCGTTGAAAAAGGTCAATCGCATTCCGTATCTCCGATGTCTGTTAGCGAAATCGGCAGGCTCGCGCCTACCGCAACGCTCGCTTGAAAAGTCGCAGGTCGTTGGCGCCAAGCACGTTTTGGACGGTCGTCTCGTTATGGCCGCGCTCAAGCAGGCCGCGGGTGAGGTTCGGGAGACGGCTGATGTCGTCCATGCCGATCGGCACAGAGGACACGCCATCGTAGTCGGAGCCGATGCCGACGCTGTCCGCTCCGGCCAGCCTGATCGCCAGGTCGAAGTGATCGAGGAGCCTGTCGAAAGGCGCGCCGGGCTTGTCGTCCGGCTTGTGTATGCGTTCAAACGGATCGCGAAACTGTGACCGCTCCGGGTTGAGCATCGGCACGAAGGGCGGATGTCCGGGTCCGCCGATGAACGGCGAGGCGAAGTTGATGTTGATCACGCCGCCAGCCTGGCCAAGCGCCACGATCATGTCGTCCGTCATGTTGCGTTTGGCGTCCTGCAGCGAGCGGCAGGACGAGTGCGAGGCGAACACGGGGCCGTCGGCGACTTCGAGCACGTTGTAGAAGGCGCGGTCGGAGATGTGCGACACGTCGGGGAGCATGCCGATCTGGCACATCTCCTTGACGATATCCCGCCCGAGATCGGTCAAACCGCCGTGAGGCTCATCGTTGCATGAGTCACACCACGCCGTGGCGTACTGCCACGTGAGTGTTATCGATCTGATTCCTGCGCGGTGGAGCTGTCGGAGGACGGCGAGGTCGCTGCAGATCGCGTTGCCGCCCTCGATCGTCAGGACGACCGCGATCCGCCCCTCGCCGTGGATGCGCTCGACATCCGCACCGGTATACGCAATCTCCAGCGCGTCGTCGTGCGCCGCCACCGTCCGATGCATCACGTCGATGCCCTGCAAAACGTACTTGAGCGAGCCGGGCTCGTCGTACACGTCGTCGTCGACCCAGATGGCAAACAGCGCCGCGCCAACGCCGCCTTCACGCAGTCGCGGGATGTCGACGTGACCGGCTTCGAGGCGCACACCAAAGTCAGGATGGCGCGACAACAGGTGCGTGATCGTGTCGATATGCGTGTCGACGACCAGCGAGCGCCGGTGCAGCTGATCAGAGCGGTCAGAGATGGAACCGGATTCCGTCATCGATGCCCACCTTAATTGGACGCCCCGCCACACGGGACGCGACGCGGTAGCTTACACCGGGTCACCGGCGCGACAGGGCCTATTGGATTCCTGCCTGAAGTTCGAATGATCTGAAAGGATGGCTGTCGCCTTATCGGTAAAGAAATTCGGGCGACAGACGACGCAGGCCCTTCGGCCGCGTCGTCATTCTTGTCGACCTGGTCCAAGGCACCGAAGACGGCCTCGAACTCACCGTCAACCCCGTCAGCCTTCAGCTCAACCGGCGTGCAAAGTGCCTTATCAGACACAAAGTAACCCGGCTCCGATAGGCCACGCTGGGGCGGGGGCACAATCAGTTCAGCGCTTATACGCGAACCATAACCTTCACCAGCAAACGCCGAAATCGGCGGTCGTCAGTGCTTCGGTTACGACCGACTTAGGCGGCGCAACCGCCGTTGAACGATGCAGAACGCGTTGTCGATGGCGTTCATCCGTTTACGTCGCCGCCCGCCCTTGCCGGTGATCGTTATGGCGGACAGTCTTCTGGCGTTCCCGATGACGACTTCTCCCCGCAGCTCATCACCTTTGGCGAGACCTGAGTCCGGGGGATCCATAGCGTCAGCGGATCGAACCATCGGCCGCTCGATAACGCAGTAGACATCGTAGTTGGCGACAAATTCTTGCGCCTTGTGCCGTCCCGATTGATTGACCAACCGGGTCGTCTTGATATCCCCGGCGGCGATGGCGATCCGTTCTCCCCACAGAGAATTAACGATCGGATTCTTTGGCATCGTCGCCCAAAACCCCCTCTTCCTCCAACTGGTTGCATATCCGTACAACTTGTTCGAGTTCGAGCGCCAACCTGTCCGCGATTTCCGAATAGTAAAGACCGCTGCTTCCCTCGAACAGAAGCTCGATTTCACTGCGCGCGTCGACATCCGAAATAACGCGAAGCTCGACAACGTCAAGTGCTTCATACGCTGATAGACGTTCCTTCAACTCCGAAACTTCTTCTTCCAGAGTCTCCACCCGCAGTTGCAGTTGAGAGACACGGGTCGGATAACCGATAACGGTCGTCGCAAATCCGATATCTGCGGCCATTCCACCGCCGACAAGAACTAGCGTCTCATCGCCTGCTTCCGTGACGAACTCCCTGTAAGGAACGACCGGCGGCGCGAAACTGGTGCCCTCAAGCACATCCACGTTGGTCACAATTACGCCCATTTCGAAGTCCCTTAAAGACTCAAACATCCTTTGCCGCGACCTACTCGGAGTCATCGTCCGCTCCTTGCGGGTTCTCCATCGCTTCCCGTTCGGCCGCAAGCAGCTGGTCTAAGCGATCATGGACCGAGTGAATGTTATCCAGCATGGCGGCCATCCGGTTCGCCGGAACGACCACACGGGCAACGATGTCCATCTGCACTCCCTCGGTAGCGAGCTGAGCGCGCTCTTCTTCGGCGAGCTGCACACGGAGCGGCGGCATCGATCGTCCGAACGTCAACTGGAACACGCCATTTTCAAGTCGGACGAACATCGTGTCTGCGTACGCGAACGGCAGACCCGGCCTGTCTTCCCAGTTAAGGCGGACAGCGATGGTTTCGGATTGCGGTCCGTCAGGACTATCTGTTGCCATGGTCGGGATTCTAATCGTTCCTGACGATTTGAGCATTACATCTGATGCGCTTCTCATGTGGAGATTTTCGTTAGGCCGCGGGCGTGAAAATGCCCATCCGGGCGCCGACCTTGCTCCACCTTTTGGCGCGAGCGCCGGCCGGGTATCAACTTCAAGTTGAT
>JAQBUX010000202.1 GCA_027623795.1 Chloroflexota bacterium | reverse complement strand
GGACACGCGGTCGCGCACGCCCAAAGCGCCCTGCCCGTTCCATTCAGAGCGCACGCCATCTTTCGTCGTGTTCCCGGACTCCGGGACATGGCGCTGTTTTGGCTCGTGCTCGACGGGGGGCGACGTGATCTCGTTCGTCATGCGCAAGGAAAACCTCCAGTTCGGAGAGGCCCTCAAGCATCTCGCGGACCGCGCCGGAATCCGTTACGAGCCGGGCGAGCGGCGCGGCGACTACGAATCACTCTACAAAGCCAACGAAACTGCGGCCGCCTACTTTCGTGCGCTACTCACCTCGCCGGACGGTGAGGCGGCGCGCTCATATCTGGAGCAGCGCGGGATTGACGTCGAGGCGGCGAAACGTCGAGGGTTCGGACTTAGCCCGTCAGGCATTGAGACCCTGGCCGGTCACCTCAAGGCCCGCGGCATCGGCGCGGGTCCCGCCAAGACCGCCGGACTTATCCGACAGGGACGAGACGGCGGGTGGAACGACATGTTCCGGGGCCGTCTTACGATCGAAATAAGGGACAGGGCCGGTCGAATCACCGGCTTCGGGGCGCGCAGCCTGGATGGCTCCGAACCCAAGTACCTGAACTCCCCGCGGAGTCCAATTTTCGACAAGTCAGGGATTCTTTTCGGATTGCACTGGGCCAAGGACGAAATTAGCGCATCCGGGACCGTCGTGGTCGTCGAGGGGTACATGGACGCCGTGACCGCCCACGAAGCGGGGTTTGACAACACCGTCGCCTCGATGGGCACAGCGATCACGACCGACCAGGTCAGGTTGGTGCGCGGGCTGGCCAGCGAAGTTGTCCTCGCACTGGACAGCGATGTGGCCGGGCAGGCCGCGACGCGTAACTCCCTGGAGACCGTTTGGGGCGCCATCCAATCCCGCCGTTCGTCTTCGGAGGCGAAAAGCACGTCTGCGCTCGATATACGGGTTGCGACGTTCGATTCCGGCAAAGACCCTGACGAGGTCATCCGGGGCGACCCGACCGGCGAAGCGTGGCGAAAATCGCTCAAAGAAGCGAAGCCCCTCCTGGATTATCTGTTGGACACGGCGGCCGGGACATATGACCTCAGCACCCCTGAAGGCAAGGCGCAGGCGGCTGGAGAGTTGAGGCCGCTGATCAACCTCCTGCCAAACCAGTACGAGCAAGAGGGATACATGACGCGACTGGCTGGACTGCTTGACGTGAGTCTCGAGCAGCTCCGGGTAAGCGCGCCTCGTTCGACCGGCCGGAGACGTTCACCGAGTCCAATCGATCGGGAACCGCCGAGAACAAACGAGGCCGTCGCGTCCGCCCTCAACCCGGATAGCGTCAACGCTCCCGAAGATTACCTCCTCGCCGCGACTTTGCAGAAACCGGAGTTACGCGAATACGCGATGGGCGTCAGCGAAGAACAGTTTCGAGATCCGGTGAACAGGGTCATTTTCGCTATGCTCAAGGCTTCCGAAACGTTAGAAGACGCGACCCTTTCGGGCGAGGGCGAAATCGCGGACAAGATCGAACGGCTCAGGCGCCGACCAATGCCGCCGACGGACCAACGGGAGATGGTGGACGCAATTTCCGACTGCGTGCTGAGGCTCCACCAACGCCACATCCGCACAATTAAGGCGGAGGAGAATCGCATCCTACCGACCGGCGGCAAGGCCCTTCCCGAAGACCCGGAGGAGGCCGCTGAGTTGGTGCATCGTCTTATCGAAACCAACATCCGGCTAAAGCACCTGTTTACGAGGCGGTTCTGACCCTTTTCCCGGGCTGATGGCGAACGACCTGACCCCGCCTGGTTGCGTCGATACTCCGATGAGAAACGTCTCGCCAACGGCAGGTTCTACGATCACCCCCGCGTACTAACCATTATCAAGCATTTGCTTCGCAAGTGTATGCTTGGCAATACGATGACCGCGTAGAGCCCGAAAACGGGCTGATCTGCGGCCTCGAATTCGGTACGGGACGCGGTTCTCATCGCGCCCGCGGATGGTGCGATCGTGGTTCAAGCGCTGCTGCTCACCGGTCCAGAGGTTGTCGATGTCGTCCGCGACATCATCCTTATCGTGTTCCTCATCTTCGCGTTTTTCGCTCTCGCCCTGTTCTCTGTGGTGACCCTTCTCTTGTACCGGCGGACGGCCGGGCTGATCGAGACGGTGACCGCTGCCATAGAACACGGCGACCGCGTGCTTGAAAACATCGGCGACCTCGCAAACAAGGTGAAGTCGGGCGGCGCAATTCCCGGAGTCGCGCTCAAAGGGGCGTTCGGGGTACTTGGCGCCGTACTGGGAGGCGCCTTCGGCAGGCGAGGCCGCCGTGGGCGCCGAGGCCGGGAACCGCGTGACAGTGATTCCGACTAATCTCGACAACAGACCACAACTCGACAAGCCCCGGCAAGCCCGGGCTGGAGGTCCAACCGATGGCAAATAACGAAGGCGGAAGCGGATTTCTGCTCGGCGTGGTCGTCGGCGGCGTAGCCGGATTCGTTGCAGGAATCCTGATGGCTCCGCGCTCGGGTGAAGAGACCCGGGCGATGCTGGCAGAGAAGAGCGGAGAGTGGCGGGAACGTGCCGGTGAGTTAAGCGCCGAGACCCGGGAACGGTTCGGGCTGGCCGTGACGGAAGGCCAGGCGGCGGCGCGCCGGGCGAGGGGTCACGCCGGTCCCGAGTTCGACGACGAGTTCGACATCGATTTCGACGACGACCCGCTCACAGAACCGGACGACGACCGCGCGTAACGCGATCCGCAGTGGCACGATCCAGGGCGCGCCGGATCTAACCTCCTCACCGGGCGCGTTTCCCGCAGGGTTATGGTTAACGCTGTCGAGAAAAGGTTGGGACCGCTCTGCCCGTCGGTGTTCGTTGTGGTCCGCGAGTTTCGGAAGGACGGACGAGCGACCGCGATCAGGGGCGGTAGATACTGCTGCGGCCCACCCCGTGCCCATCGAATCGTTCAACATCGTTGCCACCGCCGATCGGCGACGCATCGTCGGGGGCGGCTGACGATCATCTGGGAAGCGACGGAAGCCGTCACCAATTCTTTTTGTATGTGGCGTCCGTTGGAAGTACCGCTAGTGCCTGATCGGCAATGTCTCCATCCGGGGGTACGAGCCGAACACCTTGAACCAGGAAGACATCTCGCGGAGTCTCTTGATCGTCTCCGCGCCTATCGGGTCCTCTCGATGAATCTCCATGTCGATCAAGAAGGTGTAACGGCCCAGCCGCTCACCGGTGGGACGTGACTCAATCTTGACCATGTTTATGGAGTTCTCGGTCAGAACTCCGAGTGCGCGGTAAAGAAGACCGGGCTCGTCCCCCGAGAACTGGAACGCCACTGACGTCATGTCGTGGCCCGTCGGCGGCCTGTCCTTGATATCAAGTACGACGAAGCGGGTGTAGTTGTTAGGGTTGTCCTGGACCGCTTCTGCGATGATCTCGGCGCCATAAATCTCGGCCGCCCGCCGAGGCGCAAGCGCCCCGGCCGGCACGTCCGATTCCTGCATATCGATCACCGCTTGAGCGTTGCTGAGAGACGCGACGGCCTGTGCGTGCGCGAGAGCACTCTGCAGGTACAGCCGGCTCTGCCCGAGCGATTGTGGATGCGAGAACACTACCGTGATGTCTTCCAACGCGGTCCCGGGCTTCACCATCAGACAGTGATCGACGGGCACAGCAAGCTCTCCCGCGATAAAAATGTCGTCCGTCCGGACCAGGAAATCCAGTACGTCGGTAATCGCGCCGTGGAGGCTGTTTTCGATCGGTACCACACACTGATCGACGTCCCGTTTTTCGACGGCGTCGATGACCGCAGGGATGGACGGATAGGTGATCATCTCGGCATCGGGGCGGTGCATGTACGCCGCCTCTTCGCTGTATGTGCCCGCCGGGCCTAGGTAGCCGAGTCTCATGTGCGATCTTCGCCTATCGAATCGTCCGCTGCCGTCGACTGCGTCGTCGGGAGCCTTGAATGCGCCAGGTGCGTTGCCGGTCCTACGGCATCTCCGTCAATGTCTCCCAGAGGGACTGAGTTCCTTCGACCGGCGTAACGACTATCAGCTCATCCTCAGCGCCCAGCACGGTGTCCGGTCGCGGCTCTTCGGTCTGTCCCGTCGGACCGATGACAAGTATCACGGAGCTACCGTACGGGAGTACGACCTCGGAGAGCATGCGGTTGACGACGTTCGCGCCTGCCGGGATCTTGAGCGCCACCATCTCACGATTGCGACCCGCGAGCGGCATGAGGCGCACAACCGGGTGGCTGGGGACGACCGATGCGAGCCGTGTCATGGCGAGATCGGTCAAGCTCACCACGTCGTCCACCCCGAGAGCTTCAAATAAAGTGGCATTCTCAGGATCAAGCGCCACGGCGACCGTCTTGGGGACGTTGAACACCTGCCTGGCAAGCTGGCACGCGGCAAGGTTGACAGCGTCGTCGCCGGTCGCTGCGATGAATAGACCGGCCCGAGCGACGCCGGCTTCCCGCAAATTGGTTACATTCGTGCCGTCGCCAAGCCGGGCGATACTTCCGAAGGTCGTCCGCAGCATCTGGACCCGCGCCGGGTCGTTGTCTATCAGGAAGATCTCTTGTCCCGTCGCAAGCTGCGAGCGGGCCAGTCCCCTGCCGATTCGGCCTGCGCCGATGATAACGATGTACATGGCTTATCAGGGAATTTCCGGTACGGTCTGGAGAATGACGTCGGCGACCAACGCCGTCGGGGATGTGACCGTGATCCCCAGGCTCGTATACAGCTCTCTGAGGCCCTCGTCCTTCACCCGGCAAACGACACGACGCGTCCGGAACACCGTCTTGGCCTTCTGAGCGGCGAGCCCGTTCAGGGCGTCGTTTCCAGACAGGGCGAGGAACACGTCAGCATCCTCGATTCCCGCCTCCAGCATCACCGAAGAAGAACTCCCGTCGCCCGCCACAAGCTTGATCGCACCTCCATCCACAAGTGACCGCGGGAGATTCATGACCTGTGTAGGACTGGGCTCGATGACCGATACGTCGTGACCGTCCGTCGACAGTGACGAAGCGACCCGCGCCCCGATACGGCCAGAACCCATGATGACGACCTTCATAGCGTTGTCCGTCCGCCGACCGCGCCGTCCCCGGCCGTTCGGCGCTCAGACACCCGTCAGGACGCCGGCAGCCTGCCGTCCCCCGTTTACCCGCGTGCCGGGGCGCCGCTGCCGCCATGCGGGCGGCTCACGCCACAACACGACGAGACACCGGGCGTGCTCAAGAACGTACGGAACATCCTCTCCCAGCGAGAATTTGCCGTATACACGGGGACACGACGTTCCGAGCACGATGGCGTTCGCTCCACGTTCTTCCGCTTCTCGAACGACGGCAGGACCCAGTTCACGCGCCTGGAGCAACTGGGCCTCGAAGTCACCGCGCGGGAGTTGGACAGAGGTCTCGGCGCTTATCAGTATCTGTTCGCCCTTTTCCG
>JAQBUX010000201.1 GCA_027623795.1 Chloroflexota bacterium | reverse complement strand
AATCAGGTCTCTCGTAGCGCCGCCGGGGTAGCCCACTTTTACTCCGGCGGGTGGTATGTTTTTCCGCCGTCCTTGACAGTAGCCACCGCCACAGCAGCATCCACTGCATTGCCGCCATCCTGGAGCGCCTCGAGGCCGGAGCGGGTGGCGTAAGGGTGTGCGGAGGCGACCATGCCTCGGGCGCCGGTCGCAGGCGCTCGTGCGGACCGGCCGTGGCCTGTGGCTCCATCCGGAAATAGTGTCTCGGTCATGATCTGTCTCCCGCGAACTGACCGGCGGTCTCACGCCCCTGTCGGTTCCCGGCGGTCGGGGGCTCAACGTTTGGCTGGCCGTGCACGATTCTATGACGCAATTCCGACCAGACGCTCGGCGGCTGACGCAGCCGACAAAGCATTGAGCCAGGGAATCCTGTGACCTTCAGACGAGCGTGGGCTCGTTGACCTTGCTGTAGATCTGGATGCGGTGGCGGCAGGCGTCGGCGATCAGGACGAGGCCGTCGGAGTTCGTCTCGATCGCTGATGGACGCCAGAAGCGCTTCTCTTGCTCGAACAGTCCGGCGTTCTCCCGCCAACCGGCCTGCTCCGGGTTCACGTCTATGAATTCCTGGCACCACTTCGACAGTGTTGCGTCGCCGACAAGCGTCTCAACGTGTCCGCCATCGTTGTCGAACACCTGCACCCGGTCGTTGCGCCAGTCGGCCACGTAGACCCGCCCGCGTTCGTCAACGTGCACACCTGACGGTCGGTCGAATTCGCCATCACCTGTCCCACTCGAGCCGAACATCGAGACGAACTCTCCATCGGCCGTGAACCGTTGGATGCGGTCGTTTCGCCAGTCGGCCGCCCAGATATCGCCGCCGGAGTCCACGAAGATGCCCCAGGCGAAGTTGAACTCGCCCGGTCCGCCGCCGGCCGACCCGAATGATGAGATGTATCGACCGTCCGGTGTCATCTTCTGAATCCGGGCGTTCAGGTGATCCATCACCAGGACGTTGTCGTCGGAATCGACGGCCAGCCCCGATGGACGGTTGAACTGGCCTGGCTGCGAGCCGAACTCACCCCAGCGTTCAATGAAGTTACCTTCGCGATCGAACACGGAGACGTTGTGCATGTGTTCATCGGAGACGTACAGCCGGTCCTGGCTGTCGAACGCGAGCGCGGTCGGCTGAGTCGTCTTGCCCGGATCCGTGCCCCAGGTGGCGAACTCGTACTGAAACTCTGCGTCGAGAGTCACCGCGCTCACTCGAACGTTCTTGTTGCTTGCATTCGACCTGCTGAGTACGAACATCAAGCCGGTGCTGTCGAATCGCACATCGACCGGGTTCATGAAGCCGCGGCCCAGGAACGACGCTATGCCGATCGTGTCGTGGTAGGGGAATTTCTCAAGTGGCATCGGAGCGCCCGCTAAACTGTTGCCAGGTCGAGCTGGCCAAACCGGCTGTTCAAGATGGGCTCTGATTCCAGCTCCATAAAGCTTTCGAGAATCGTCGCGTAGACGTCGCGATAATCGGTGTTGTAGCGGACATCCCCGTCCAGTTGCGCGGCCGAGTCAAGATTCGGGTAGTCGCCGTACAGACCGCCCTTCACCGAAGGCCCGATCAAGAATGCGCAACCGCCTGAGCCGTGGTCGGTGCCGGTGCCGTTGTCGGCCACTCTGCGTCCGAACTCGCTGAACATCCACATCACGGTGTCATCGGCAGCGCCCTGCTCTTCCATGTCCGCCCAGAAGCACTCGACGGCCTCCGACAGCTGGTCCCACAGCAGAGTGTGGTTCACGAGCTCGTTGGTATGCGTGTCGAAACTGCCGTGTGCTGTGTAAAAGATCCGCGTGCCCAGATGAGCCGAGGTGACCTGCGCCACGCCCTTGAGGCTCTGCGCAATCGGGTTGTCTTCCGGGTACTCGACGCTCGAGTTGTGGTGGCCCGGCGCCTGCCGTAGCAGGTCCGCGCCATCAAGCGCGCCCCTGCCGGTCTGGAGGATTCGCAGGGAAGGGAATCCCTCTTCGGACATCGGCTGGTAAATGCGGCTGACGGTATCGAGCAGGGCATCTCTGTTATGCGCGCCGGCGAGCCCCGTGTACAGGCCATACGACTCCAGGGCTCCCACTGAGGCGACTGAGACGCCCGGGTAGGCGAGCGCCCGGGGAAGCCCGCGTCCGAAATTGACTGCGGTAACCGGGTTCCTGCCTTCGGGGTCCAGTGCCCTCGTGACTTTGCCCAGCCAGCCCTCGGAGGAACTGGTGAGCGGCTCGGCCGTATGCCAGATGTCCATCGACCGGAAGTGCGACCGGTTGGGCTCCGGATAGCCGACGCCCATTATCACGGCGACCATGCCCCTGTCGTACATCCTCTTGAACGGCGCCATGTGCGAGTTGAAGCCGATGCGATCGTCTACAGGAATGACCGACTCGCCCCTGAGGCCCATGTTGGGGCGATAGTCGTAGTACAGGCCGTCCTGGTATGGCACGACCGTGTTGAGGTAGTCATTCCCGCCCGAGAGCTGGACCACGACCAGATTCTTGCCCTTAAGGCCGTTACTCTCCATTCGATATATCTCCGTTGTTAGCAGTACTGATAGTCCGGTGTTGAGACGATCAGCTGGAACATCTCAACCGCGCGATCGGTGGAATCGGAAGCGTCGGTCTCCCACGGGGTTCCGTGCCCGTTTGCATGGTCGATGAGAATCGACCTGGTCCGCGGCGATACGTCGATAGATCCCATGGCATCCAGGCAGGCTTCGACGAACTCAGCTCCATCGAGTTCATCACCTGCGTCCCGTACCCGGGCAAGCATCCGCTGAACGCCGCGTCCGTCCGTACGGGAAACCTCGGCGGACGCGAAATTGATCCGTTCGATCAAAGCGCCGCTGTCGACCCACTCTTCACCCTCGTGCCAGCCTTCCACGCTCGGCGGATTCAAAAGGTGCTGGCCCATGAACAACGTGTTGTTTGCCAGCGTCCCCGAGTCGAGTTCCGGCAGGTCAAAACGGTCGACCAGCCGTACCGTCCCAAATACTAGGTCCGACGGGCTCTTCATCTTCCGATAGCGAACGTCCTCGGACTTGAAATGGTCCGAGTTAAAGATGGCCCGGAGTACGGCCCTGATCTCACCGTCGTTCTCTTCGAACACGTCGGACAGACGCTCGATCTCCTCGTCGTTCGGTGTGTCCGATACGAAGTAGTCGTAGAGTCGCATCGCCACAAACCGGGCAGTCGCTCGCTGTTCGGAGATTATTCGGACAATGTCATCCCCGTTCCAGTTGCCGGTCTGGCCCAGGAACGTCTTCTCCGAATCATCGTGGTCGTCCGGGTTGAATCGGAACACCATCGGGAACGGGCCAAGGAAGAATGGTGGTGGGGTGACCTCAGAGGCCCACCCGGTGAACGCCCTGGCGGCCGCCTTCACGTCATCTTCCGAATAGGCGCCCTCGCCGTTCTCATCGATTCCCATTGAGAACAACTCCAGTAGTTCACGGCCGTAGTTCTCGTTGGGCGCGCCGCTGTGGCTGTTCTGGTTATCCAGCCAGTACATCATTCCCGGATTCCGGGAGATCTCGAGGAGCAGGTCTTCGAATCTGCCGAGCCCGAATCGGCGGAACAGCTCGATCTCGGTGAGCATCTCGAGGCCGTGGTCAAGCTTCACGCCGCCGACCGCCATCAGTCCGTGCCAGAACAGTGCGATCTTTTCCTCCAGTGGATTGGGGTTCGTCGCCAGTCGCCACGCCCATTGCGGGTCGGCGTGGCCGGGTGATCTCGCCTCCACCGATGCCACGAAGTACCGGTCCATAAGGTCCTGGTCTTCTGGCTCCCTGTGAACCGGGTTCAGAAGCTCCTCGACAGTCGCCTCGTACCCCTGTTGCAGGTACTTATCGATCTGATCGCGGGTCGTCCCGAATCCTGCTCTGCGCAGCAGTTGAGCCATCAGTTCGACGTCCATCGATCGTCGACTCGACACAGTAGTCACCGAAAACCCTCCGATACCCGGCGCCGGTGCGTACGCTTTAAGTGCAGTTAAAAACGTGATCGGGACTATATACGAACTCAGAGGTGATGGCGCTTTCAACGGGAGCGACGATTAGAACAGAGGGCCGCCATCCACGCGCACCGGCGTCCCGGTAATGAATGATGCAGCAGCCGATGACGGCCACACGACGAGCCGTGCCACTTCTTCGGGTTGCCCTTTGCGATTTATCGCCTGGCGCGTGCGGGTAACGCTCGGTGCGTCAGGGTCGACGCGGAAAGGTTGCGACATCGGTGTTTCGATCAGCGCGGGACACACCGCGTTCACTCTTACGCCTCGGTTCCCGTATTCCTGCGCAGCCGAACTCGTCATTCCGCCAACGGCGTGTTTGCTGACGGAGTAGGCCGGTATGGCGAGATTGGTCACAAGTCCCGCAACCGAAGACGTGTTGACCAAGGAGTGGCCGCCTACCGGCGGATCTTGGAGAAGCATCTGCCGAATCTCCGCCCGCAGGCAGAGCCAAACACCGGCGACGTTTACTGCCATCACCCGGTCGTATTCCGTCCGCGGTTACTCGACGATGTCCGAAAGCGGACCCAACACGCCGGCGTTGTTGTGAGCGCAGTCAAGGCGTCCGAACTCGGCGACAACAAATTCCACCATCGCACGTACGGCATCCTCATCGGTCACGTCGACGTAAACCGATTTCGCCTGTCCACCTGCGTTCCTGATCTCGCGAGCGGTTGCCTCGACGGTTTCGGTAGCGATGTCGGCGGCAACAACCCGAGCCCCCTCGCGGGCGCATCCAAGTGCTGTGGCGCGTCCGATCCCCAAGCCTGCGCCGGTAACCAGCGCGACCTTTCCATCTACGAGGCCTGTCATCGTAGGACCTCCAATCGTTTTCGAGTGTGAGTTTCGCGGCACAACCTCAAGTCGGTGTATTAATAAGACTGAACCGCCCCGGGAAAGTTGGAGAATCCATTCCTTGAGAGGATGGAGCAATGCCAGGTCGAGGCAAGTATCCCGTCGAGGTGCGAGAACGAGCGGTACGGATGGTGCAGGAGCACCGGCGTGACTATCCGTCGCAGTGGGCGGCGATCTCCTCGATGGCGGCGAAGTGCGGCATGACGGCGGAGACGCTGCGGAAGTGGGTGCGCCAGGAACGCTCTCGTGGGGGCCTTTTCAAAGACAGCGATTCGCGGTTGTTGGGCCTTTGTTGACTGCAATCCGGTCGTCTGACGTTGGTGGAGGGCAACCATCGGATCTCTCTCCGCGACGGCCATTGTCCCCGCGCCATCCCGTTCAGTTCAGTCATGACGCGTTCGGGGCCAAATCGAGGACCGGACCCGCGCGCCGACGCGGAGGCCGGGCGGCGGACTCTGCCTGATTCAGGCCTCATCCCGAACGACACTCAAATTACGGCCGTTCAAATGATCGAGACATCTGAACCGACGACCGTGGCCGTGTTTCATCGCGAGGGTGTAAGCGCCGGAGCGAAACTGTACCCCGTGGCGGCTCGGCCTGGG
>JAQBUX010000200.1 GCA_027623795.1 Chloroflexota bacterium | reverse complement strand
ACGATCGCGATCATCGCCGCCTCAACGCCGTACACGGAAGATATCTGTAGCGAGCCTGCGCCGCGCGTCCGCAACAGCGAGAACTCGTCGCGCTGGGCGTCGACGAGGAGCGACGCAAGCGTGACCGCGTAGTACAGCACCAGCAGCAGGACCAGGATGCCGACGATCGTCATCGGCGCGCGGCTGAAGAACGCTCGCACGTCGAACTCCCCGATCACGCGGTCCAACTCCGTGGTCAACCTGAAGTTGTTGAACGAACCGCGGCCCTCGCGCACGAGCAACAACATGTCCGCAACGGCCTGTTCCCTGTTCCTTGAGTTCAGCGCGTCGATGTTGGTCGGAGCTATAAAGCCGTAGCTTGAGTCCATGTTCGGAAACAACGGGCCAAGGACATCCAGATACGACTCGCCGGTTGTAACGAGAACGGCCGGGGCGGACCTCGCCCGGGGGCCAAAACCCAGCACGTCGTCGCGGACCCTCCAGAACGGGTCGGACGAGTCGATCCTCTCGTAGATCCCGGCCACTACTGGAACCGGGTCCGGGGCTTCCGATATCCAGACCGGGGTCACGTTGTACGACCCGCCAACCTCCAGGCCGAACTTGATCGCGTCGGAACGCGAAACCATCACCTCAACAACCGGCGGCGCCCCCGGTTCCGGTCGTGTCGCCGGAACCGGCATCCGTCCCGTCACGATCTCTATCCGCTCATCAATGTCCTGAAACACGGAGAACACGGCGCTGCTGCCGACGGGGTCTTCACCTCGATCGAGTCCGGTCTGTATCTGCTCGGGACTCGGAGGGAACCGGAAGGCTGAAGTACGGACCCCCCAGTGTGACTCGCCGGTGAACCACCCCACGTTTCTATCAATCCCGAGGAGAACGTTCCCGAGCGCGGCATTGTGGCGGTTACGGCTGACCGGAGCGCTCCCGACGTTGATAGAGAGATCGAGTGAGCCGTCCGCTTGGAGCGTCAATTCGCGCTTGAGTCCAAGGTCCTGGAGGGAGTCGAAATAGATTGCGCCGGCCGCCATGATTGTGGTGACCAGAAGTACCCCGATACCGACCGCGCCGAACAACCTCCAGTGGCCCAGGCTCAACCTGACAACAAGCGGAGTAGAGGGCTTCATCAGGCTTCCAACCGCGTCGCTTCATACAAGCGCTCGCGCCGGAACGAGATGACCATCGCGGCCAACGAGACGACCGCTGTCACGGCGAGCGCGAGGAAGAAAACGCTCACCGGAAGCCACTCGGTGAGCACGTCAAACGGGGGCAGGACCTCTTCCCCGCCGGTGGTGCGGACCGACGCCGACACCGCAATGCGGCTCATCACCAGCCCTGAAATCGTTCCCAGAGTGACGCCGACGATTCCGACCACGATGTGCTCTACGATCAGGATCTTCGCGAACTCCCCTGTGGACACGCCGACCGACCGCAAGAGCGCCTCCTGAAGTCGCATACGCGCCGCGTACGCGCTCAGATACGTCAGGTAGCCTGCGACCACGACAAGCAATGCGATCACGCCCCCAAGCAGCGCCACGCCACGCCAGCCGGCGACCGCAAGCGGATCCACCAGCGACTCCTCCTCGACGGTCCGGCGGTCGTCAACGGAGACAAGTCCCGGGAACGCGTTTCTGATCGTGGACAAGGTCTGGTCGGAACGACCTGCTTTATCGGGATCAGCAAGCCCGATAAACATCTCGTCGATGTTGCGGGCCAAACTGCCTCCGGTGATCTCTGAGTAGCGGGCGAACGCCTCGACGTCAAGGACGATAAAACCGGAAGCGCTGTCCGGATCCATGGTCGGAAAAAGCCCAGCCGTGCCAACCGGGATGACCTCAATAAAGCTCCCGCCGATCGATGCGATGAACGGAATCCCCGGCTGGACCGGCGTCGTGTTCACGAGCGCGTCGCTTACGATCACCGGCATCGGTCCATCCAGGTCCGGCCGGTATATTCCTCTGATTCCACCGTTAGTGCCGGGGCCCAGATCGAAACGAGCCACGACGCCCCGGGCCTCGCCGCGGAACAAACTGACGGAAGAATCGGCCCCCCGGTTTGTCGGAAGCGCCCGCCACGTGCCCTGATCGTCGAACGACGCGACGACCGTCTCCAACCTCCCGCTACCCTCTGGCGATGCGATGGCCGTCAGGTCATCGATCATCAACACGGTCGGGGTCGCCGAGTTGCCAGAAGACTCCTGGAACACCTGTAATCCCAGAACCTCTATCGGCGACTTCAGCCCCTCTAGCGAGGCGGCCTGAAAACGCCACGGTCCGGGCTCGACGGGTCCGAGCGACCGGGTGAGCGGAATCCCGTCTGCCGTACGAAGGCGTACCCAGAAAAACATGTTTGGGATGTCGTCATCGGTTTGCAACCAGATGCCGATCTCGTTCGCGTCCTCGGGGAGGAGTATGGGCTCCGCCCTGCCATCGACCTGGATCAATTCCATCAGATCGGTTAACGATTGATCGGAAAAGTCGTCTCGAAACGTCGCGACCCGGCCGAAGGCAGCGGGTTGAACACCCAGCACGTTGATCTCGGCGCCGTCGACGACCGCAGCGATCCGTCCGCTAGCGCGTAACGCGGCTGAGGCGTCAAGGACGCCTTCTATCGCCCGCACCGGATCGGCGAAGGCCAGCGCCGAGGCCGCAGCGACTTGATCCCCGGCGGGCATCCTGACCCTCACGTCCGCCCCGACCGAGTAGGCGGACCTGTCTTCCGCGCTTTGCCGTAGCGTCGACGAAAGCGTCCCGGCGACGGCGACCACACCCGCCGCCAGCATCAAGAACACGACAATCGCCGCATAGCTGTACGGCGTGCGGCTGAGTCGCCAGAGAGCGATCGCCGCCCACACCGGCACGACGGGCACGGCGATCCGGGCGATCAGGCGCATGCCCAGCGGAAACAGTCTCAGGAATACGAGCGAGATAGCGACGAGCAGGAGCGCAGGGAGAAACAGGATCGCGTTGTCCGTCTCGATCTCACCGATCTCGGAAACGCGGACAGGCACGCCTCCGCGTAGGTTGAGCTCCCATGCCAGGTATCCCGCGCCCGCCAGCAAAGCGAAGTCCAGGAAATAACGGTGAAGAAAGGGCGTCTCGTCCGGGCGTCCCGTCCCACGCTTCCCGGCGACAACGCTTCCGTGACCGAACGCCAGCGCCGGTCCCACGACCACGACGAGGGCGACGAGTCCGGCCGCGAACGAGAGCGCGTAGTTCGTCCAGTCAAGGCTGACCGGCAGCGCGCCGCCGCCGGTCGCATCGCTGTAAAGGGGCAGCCGGCCTGCCTGTGAAATAAGCAAAAGCGCGAGCAACGGACCTACGATCACGGGCACCCCGACGATGATCAGAGCCTCGAGGCCGTACATGCGCCCGACTTGGACCAGGCTCGCGCCGCGGCTCTGCATCACGCCCATCTCCTGCTGGCGTCGCTCAGCAAGCGAGCGGGCCGTCATGTACAGGTAGTAGCCGACGAAGGCTAGTAAAAGGGTTGCGATCAATGCCATCGGTATCCGTGAGAAGGCGAGCCGTCGTGCCAGCGAGTCGAACGACACCTCAAGTCCGGTCAGCACGGTAGAGCCGGGCGCGTTTGACAACATCTTTCCGTAGAGTCCGTCGACACGGCTCGTGATTTCCGATGCCTCAAGGTCTCGGATTTCAGAGGCATCGACCGGCAACACCCATGACGCGGTGAAGCGGCCGTACGGGCCAGCGTCAGCGATCCGTTCCAGCGCCTCCCGGCTGATGAAGAATCCAGGGACAGGGCCGAAGAACCCCGAAAGCGCTGGCGGCTCGATCAGGTCACGGCCCCGATTCATCCAAAACTCGTCGTCCACGTCATGTACCTGAAATAGCCCGCTCAGCCGGAGCCTTATCGTTTCCCCCGGCCCGCGAATCGTACGGGCGGTGAACGTTTCTCCGACGGCGATCCTGTCGAGCTTCAGGAGCAGGTGGTCCACCCAGAGGCCGACCTCTATCACGGGCTCTCCGGGGGCGGGATCAGGAATCGACACCGGCGCGCTACCGGCGACATACGTGATGTGGTCCTCAACGCCCTCGATGTACTCGAACCGCATCACGGTGAAATCCTGCACGGTCAACGGAGGCGCGGAGGGAGGGACAACCCTGGCGTGGTGTGGCGGGAGCATCACCTGTCGCATCGGGCCGGAAATGTCGCCGAACTGGTCTTCCAGCGCCGCCTCGACGTTCGCCGTGTACTCGTCAAGGACGGGTATCCGCACCTGCACGTCGCCGTCGTTCACGATCACGACGTTGCGGCCGATTAGCGAGGCGTTGTCGATGGTGGACCTGACCGCAACCTTGTCCAGGCTGTCCAGATACGTCGGCGCCCCGCCGATTACGGTCGTCGCGATCAAGGCGGCCGCGCCAACACCCGCCAGCAGCGCGACGTCCGAAGACGACCGGCGCAGGACGAGGCGAGCGTAGCGGAACGGCTCGAAGAGGGTCAGGCGCATCGTTCCTGTTCCATAGGAGCCGCAATATATCCCACGGCAGGGCCGTTCATCGGTACATCCTGCGGCGGCGAGAGTCGACTATCGTGGCGGTCTGAAGCCGAGGGACGCCACGGATTCAGGTTACGGCGGGCGAACGCATCCGGTTCTTTCCCTGATCCCAGCACGGCGCCGGGATTCCGTCCCGGCGCCATTTTCAAGATGAATCTGTCCCTATGACGACCCTATCATTAACGCCAAATCACGTGCCAGGGGCCAGCGCGCCGCGGGGCAGCCGTGAACAATGTGAGCGCGGTTCGGGACCCATCTCACTGACTATCGCTTGAGCCGGACCGCCTCAACGGAAACGCCCGCGCCCGGGTCCATCGATACGATCGCGGCCGTGGGCGATCGGCCCCCGGAGGGCGCTCCACTGTAGAAAGCCGGTGCGCCATCGCCGCTCGTCACGTCACGAAAAACGTGGACGTGCCCCAGCGCCACGTAGTCACAATCCGCCGAGGAGAGCTCTTCCGGCGTGATCTTAGAGCTGTACTCCCCGTAAGGGTCGTTGTCGGTTACAAGACCGTGCGCCAAACCGATGTACCAGTTCTCCGATCGTCGAGCCTGGAGCGCTCCCATCGGGCGGAAATCCGGGCTGTGGTCGTACACGGGTTCGCCCCAGACGGACAACCCAAGTTGATCGAGATCCACAGTCTCCCCACCGCGTTCGAGAATGAGTTGAACACCGTCCGGCAGGGTCCCGACGTCGAACGATCCGTTCATCAACGCCGTGTCGTGATTACCGGGCAAGACGACCACGGGACGCCCGAGCGCCCCAAAACCCTGGAACACTTCTTGCACCAGTTGCAGCGAAACGCTTCGATTGTCGAAAAGATCCCCCGCGACGATCACCGCGTCCACTGACCGTTCGCGGGCGAGTTGAAGCACCAGCTTGAAGCCGTGCAGCGCATCGTCCGGATATATGTCGCTGCCCAGGTGCAGGTCCGAGGTGTGGAGCAGTTTGAGTAATCTGCGTGTCAAACGGCGTCGCCGTCAGACCCGTTG
>JAQBUX010000199.1 GCA_027623795.1 Chloroflexota bacterium | reverse complement strand
GATCGATACGCTCCGCCATCGTCTCGATGTGGCCGTACAGGAGAGTGCAGTTTGACTTGATGCCCATGCCATGCGCCGTACGGTGGATCTGCGCCCAGCGATCGGCGTTCGCCTTCCCCGGCAACAGCTCCCGGTGTATTCGATCTGAGAACACCTCGGCGCCGCCTCCGGGCATCGACCTCAACCCGGCCTCTTTAAGCCGGGCGAGCGACTCCTCGGGATCGATCTTCCAGCGCCGGTCGAAGTAGTCGATCTCCGATGCCGTGAACCCTTTGATGTTGACGTTTGGGTATGCGGCGTGGATGTCTCGGACCAGTTGCTCGTAGTGCTCGAATGGCCAGTCCGGGTGGTGGCCGCCGACGATATGGACCTCGCCCATCTCTGGGTCGATCGATTCCAGGATCTCCTGTGTAGAAAGCTCGTACGCGTCGGCATCGCCCGGCTTTTTTGCGAAGTCACAGAACGAGCAACTGAGGACGCAGATGTTGGTCGGGTTGATGTGCCGGTTGAGAACGAAATAGACCTTGTTCCCGGACACGAGCCGCTTCTGGTGGTCCCCCATTTTTCCGAGCGCCGGAAAGTCGTCGCTTTGGAGCATCGTTACGCCTTCGTCAAAGCTCAACCGCTCTCCCGACCTCACTTTCTCCCAGATCGGCGCCAGCGCCGGATCAAGAAACTGGATGCCATTCGCCTCTAGCGTTTGCAACGTCAACTGATGCTTCTCCCGTAACTCTGTGACTCATCCAGGCGACTCGGTGCCGCCTTCGATGATGTGGCCCCCGCGTCAGTGTCCGGGGGTCGGTTTTCAGGCGTCAGTGTTCAACTGAAGTACTCGCCCCAGCGGCGGTCCACCATCCGGACGACGTCCGGGTCCATCTCAAGCGGACGCGGATACGCGCTCTTGAGCGATGCGTCGATTCCCATCACTCCGGAATACGCCGGAACCGGGCCGCGTAGCTCCGCCCCTGTAAACACGATGTCCTGCGCCGGGTCGAACCTTGTAAAGATTCCCCACAAGAGTTCGGTGTCGTCGTTGAGATTGATGTCCGGTGAGACGACTGCAATCACCTTCACTCGCGACAAAAGTGGCGATGCCACCAACGCCTCAAGGGCGCGTCGCGGCTCGTTCTCGACCTGGACGACGAGCAGGGTCTGTTCCAGGAATCGCGAACGTCCAACGCCCGGCGCTATTGCCGACAGGTCACCCGGCAGCGGGACGGCGGTGTCGGGCGATGACGCACGACCTGTGGCGTCGATGATCAGTTTTCCGCCGCCGTGGGACGCTCCGCCCTGCCCCGTCGCCCCGCCCGTAAAGTCCAGCGTGTCGACCGGCGCCCGGGCGATCACCTGGACATCGCTTGACACGTCGAAATTCCTCCGGATGGCCCGGACAACCTGGGTGAAGTTGCGGACGTTTACGTCAGGGTCCACAAGAATCAGCACCTTGGTCAGCGCGAGCTGGCCGGTCCCGAGCAGCCCGAAGGCGGTCTTGAGCGGCTCCCGTTCGTATCGAGTCTCCACGGAAACGGCCAGCAGGTTGTGAAATCCCGCTTCAAAGAACGCCCACATGTCGGTCAGCTCCGGGTGGAGCAGACGGGCCAGAGGTTTCAGCACTTCCTGGGTGGCGTCGCCGATGAACTTGTCTTCCTGCGGCGGTTTGCCCACGACTGTCGCCGGATACACGGGATTGCGCCTCCGCGTGATCGTCTTCAGTTCAAAGACCGGGAACTCCGCCGCCTCCGAGTAGTGGCCAAAGTGGTCTCCGAACGGGCCTTCCATCCGGCGTGTGTGCGGCGGCACAACGCCCTCCAGAATGAACTCGGCCTGCGCCGGTATCGCCATATCGAGAGTCGTGGCCCGCGCCATCGGCGTTCTCGCGTTGCGCAGGAATCCGGCGAACGCGACCTCGTCAAATCCTTCCGGGAGCGCGGCGACGGTCGCTATCCAGAGTGCGGGGTCGCCGCCGAGCGCTACAGCAACCGGAAGCGGTCGATCGCGTCGCTCCGCCTGCCAGTGGTGGACGCCACCTCCACGCTGGATCTGGATGTGCATGCCGGCCGTCCGGGCGTCATACATCTGCATCCGGTACATGCCGACGTTGCGGGCGCCGGTGACCTGGTCATGCGTATGTACGAGCGGGAGTGTGAGGAAACGGCCGCCGTCGCCGGGCCAGCACTTGAGGATCGGCAGCGTTCCGAGGTCCGGATTTGTCTCGACGACCTCCTGGACCGGCGCCTTCCTGGTTTTGCCGGGTCGGAAGTTCATGATCCGTCGGGCCATGCTGCGGTTGCGCCAGATCGCCTTAAATGTCGGCGGGTTCAAGTCTTGTACAAAGTGCAGCAGCCGCTCGCCAAGCTCTTCAGGGTCCGCGCCGAGCGCCATTTCAATTCTACGGCGCGACGCCAGAACGTTGATCGCGACCGGGTATGGCGAGCCTTCAACGCGCTCGAACAGGAGCGCCGGACCGCCCTCCAGAACCGACCGGGTTGCGATCTCCGTGATCTCCAGTTCAGGGTCTACCGGCACCGAAATGCGACGCAGCTCGCCGTTAGTTTCCAGGTGCTGCAGGAACGACTGAAGGTCTGTGAACGCCATCCCTCAGTCCTCCGTTTCCTGGCTTCGTTCACCGGCCCACCGTTGCAAGAGATCGGATGCAACGCCGAGCTTGTCCAGGACACGCCCGGCGATCATGTCGACGAGGTCCTGGGCGGTCTGAGGCCGGTGGTAAAAGCCCGGCATCGCCGGCAGCACCAACGCGCCCGCCTCGGTGACGGCGGTCATGTTTCTCAGGTGGATCAAGCTGAGCGGCGTTTCTCGCGGGACGAGAACGAGGGGTCGCCGCTCTTTCAGCGAGACATCCGCGGCACGTTCCAACAGGTTTGACGAAATACCGTTCGCTATCCTCGCGAGTGTGCCCATCGAGCAGGGAACAACGACCATCCCGGCGCACTTGTACGACCCACTGGCGATCGTGGCCGCTACGTCTCGCGGATCAAACAGTTCAAGCGACCCGGTTCCGGCCCCGATCTCCAGCCGATCCTTGAATGTCCCGGCGTCTGACGCCAGATCACCGGTCAAAGGGATATCAAGCTCGATCCCGAACACGCGCCTGCCGGCATCAGTGATGACCAGTTTGACGTCGTGACCCGCCGAGGCCAGACCTTCGACTATCCGTTTCGCATACGGCGCCCCACTGCCGCCCGCTACCCCGACAACGTAGTTCGACATCAGTTGACCAACGTGCCCGCGATGACAAACCCGGCGAAGACCACGGCGATGACGCCGTTCATCGTGAAGAAAGCGGCGCCGAGCTTCGACAAGTCGTTCGGCGACACAAGCTGCTGTTCGAACGCGAGCAAGGCGGCGGCGGCGCCGGTCCCGATGAAGTAGAGGGCGTGCGCGTCCAGGAGGGTCCCCGCGATCCCCAACGAGACCACGGTCACCAGATGGAACCCGCGGGATATCCACAGCGCAGACCGGATTCCGAACCGCGCCGGGATGGAGTTAAGCCCCTGTGCGCGGTCGATCTCGATATCGGCGGTTGCGTAAATAATGTCGAACCCGGCGACCCAGAACATCGCCCCGACGCCGAGCCACGTGACGCCCCAGTTGAGGTCCCCCGTCATGGCGATCCACGTGGCGGGCGGGATCATGATGTAGACGCCGCCGAGCGCCAGGTGGGCGAGCCATGTGAACCGCTTCGTGTAGGGGTAGAAGATCAACATGGCGATCACCACCGGCGATAGAAACCAGGCCAGCCGGTCAAGCTGTGATACGGCGATCAGGAACGCCGCCATCGCGACAGCCATGTAGACCCAGACCTGCCGTGACGAGATCAGCCCGGCCGGGACCGCCCGCGTGGCGGTGCGGGGGTTGCGGGCGTCGATCTCGGCGTCGATGACTCGATTCGCGCCCATCCCGAAGGTGCGGGCTCCCACCATCGCGATCGCAAGCCAGAGGAGCGGCTCCCAGTCCGGAAGTCCGTCGGATACGAGAAATGCAGTCGCGGCCGCAAACGGGAGCGCGAACACCGAGTGCTCGAACTTGATCGTGTCGAAGAAAAGCAGGACACGCCCCCATGCCGTCCCCGGGGCTTGAGGCGTTGCGCTAGTCAACGAGCGCCTCTTTTTCGAGCGTTTCGCTGTCCATGTGTTCGAGGCCGCCGAGCAGTACCGATCGCAGCACCGGGAGGGATTCGGCCGGGGTCGGCGTGCCGCGGTAAATCCAGTTCACGATTATCTCGTTGATCGCGCCCAGCCACGCCCGGGCGACGACTTCCGTGTTGATCGGTGCGATCTCGTGCGCCTCGACCGCCCTGTCCAACGCGTCCTGGATGACGGCGGCGAATCGGCCGAACACCTCGACGCGCTTTTGCTCGAACGCCGATCCCATCGAGTACCCCTGCACGAGGAGAACTTTTGCGAGGCGCCGCCGACTGCCCAATCGTGTCAAGACCTCAGCCAGTGCAGCATCAGCGCCCGCAAGCGGTGATTCGCACGAGACTGACGCCTTATCAGTCCGTTCCACCAGCCGGTCAGCCAGCCGGTCGATCACGGCGAAGAATAAGCGCTCTTTGCTGGGAAAGTGAAAGTAGAACCCGCCCTTGGAGAGCGATGTCCGGCCGGCGATCTCGTCCACGAGCGTCTCGTGGTATCCCTTGTCAGCGAACGCGTCCTCAGCGGCTTCGAGGATTCGGTCGCGGGTGGATTCGCGCTGAACGGCCATGTGTGCTCCGCAACGGCTCGTACCGACCGACCGGTCGGTCGGTACGGCAAAGTTTAGACTGCCCGTGATACCGGGTCAACGAGTGCAATCCGCGGCCACTTTCTCGCGGTCGGGGTGCACTCGGCACGTCCACCCACCGCCTACGGCCTGTCATCCTGGACTCGATTCAGGATCCGTCCGAGCATCCGACAGAGCGCGCTTTGCTGGCGAACGACGCTTCGACGAAAGCCGGTCTCGAAGGTGAGGGGAAATGGGCCGGGGAGAAGCGCGGCCTGCGAAGCGGTCCGCGCTCGGGTGGTCCAACCGATCCTGAATCGAGTTCAGGATGACGTGTTGCGAAGTGAGCGGACTGCGCACGCGCGAAAACCTGTCCGTACTGGCCCCCTCCTAACGTAAGAGGTGGTTTGGGGGTGGTTACTTGCGGGACGAAATCGTCGAGTGGTCTCAAGACGTCATCAACTGGGTTGCCATCCCGACCGGCGGCAGCAGAGACAGTACCTCTGGCACATGCGTTACCGCCGGCCGAAACCCCGTTCCAGGTCTGGCTGGCTCATGTGGATCATGGTCGGACGGCCGTGCGGGCAGGTGTGGGGCTGTGCGGCCTGCTCAAGACGCCTGACCAGCGCCCTGCCCTCCTCGTCCGTGAGCCGCATCCCGGCGCGGACGGATGAATGGCATGCCAGCGTGGCGATCAGTCGATCCCTCCATGCGTCGTGGCGCCCTCCGGACGCGACCTCGTCCAGCAAACCCCTGATCGCATCGCCCGCGGCCGACGTGCGATCGGCAAGCATTCGCGGGATCGC
>JAQBUX010000198.1 GCA_027623795.1 Chloroflexota bacterium | reverse complement strand
CTTCACGTCCATGCGCGGGTCTGGAGCCCACTCGATCGGCGGCATCTAGGTGTGGAGCTTGAACGCCGGGTACCCTTCCGCCACGCACTTTTCGGCGAACGCAGCGTAGTCTTCCGGCGTGGATAGACCGCCGGCGATCTCGTCGCCGCACATCGTGCTGGCGTACGCCGGGAACCGGTCACGGTATCCACCGATCAACTTGTAGATGGGCAACCCGGTCAACTGACCCGCCAGGTCCCAGAGCGCCATGTCGATCACGGCCAGGATGCGGTCCGAGATCCTGCCGCCATGGATGCGCTGCCACTGGACGAGCTCCCGCCACAGGCGTTCCCGCATGAGCGGGTCCTTGCCCAACAATTCCGGCTTGATGAGGCTGTCGATGATCGCCGCGTCGCCGCCAAACGCGTTACCGGTCACGCCCTCATCCGTCTCGATGGTGACAATCGTCTGTCGGGCGTCGTGCTCTTCCGCCGGGTGTGTGTGCCCGTGAGAGTCTGAGCCGACTTTGATATCTGTATGAAAAGACGCGCGTTCTGACATCGGTGATGATCAGGCTAGCGTTCCTGCGGAGGCCCGGGAAACGTCGGGGATCCCGTACGCGATTCTTTGCCGTTGTTCCGCGGGAGCCGGGATTTCACAAGACGGCGCCAGGCCCGGGCGATTCGGCCGGATGGCAAGCCGTCCGGCGCCTCGGCGGGCCGCAGCATTCTAACGCGCCGGGTCGCCGCTCCACCCGATGGCCAGGTCAGGCGGCTTTCCCATTCTCTTCCTCAAGCCGGGACCGATGCTCTTCTTGCCAGTTCGATCGAGCCTCCTCGCGCAGCATGTGCTCTTCCGTCGGCCCATCAATCACACCGGGCAGGACGGCCCGGAACGTAGTGCCGTGACCCGGTGTGCTTCCGACCGAGATCTCACCCCCGTGAAGGCGCACGATAGATGCCGTGGTGTACAGGCCAACTCCGGTGCCGGGCACCGCACGCGTCTCTTCGTTGTCGACCCGATAGAAGGCGTGGAATATATGTTCCTGCGCCTCCTCAGGTATGCCGACCCCGTGATCGGAGATAGTCAGCTCTAACCGGTCCCGGGCAACAGCGATCTTCATCCTGATCGGAGCGCCGTCCGGCGAGAATTTGGAGGCGTTGGTCAGCAGGTTCGTGATCATCTGCTCCAGCCGGTCCCGGTCGGCCGTCATCCAGAGGTTATCGGAACCATCCTCCACGACAAGTTTCTGTTTCCTTTCGGCGAGGATCGGGGCAAACATCGCCGACAAATCGCTCAGAAAATCTGGCAGGTAGAAGTCATCCAGCTTCAGAACGATAGTCCCAGCATCGATGCGGGACAGGTCGAGCAGATCGTTGATCAGTAGACCGAGACGATGAACATTGCGCTGGATGACCTTGAGATGCCCTGACTCACGTACGCCGAAAGTTCCGGCGCTGCTTCGACTCAAGATGTCCGTGAACGCCGAAATACTCGTCAGCGGTGTCTTCAACTCATGCGACACGGTGGCCAGGAAACGCGTCTTCGCCTTGTTGGCCTCATTCAGCTCATTGAACGCGTTTTGGAGTTCTTGGTGAGCGGCCACGTTCCATCTGCCGGCTTCTTCAAGCTCTTGCTTCTGTTCCGCCAGTAGGTCAAACGCCTGTTGTAACTCCTGGTGCGCTGACTCCAACCATCCGCGCGACTCTCCCTCCTCGATCAGGCGTTCTGACAGTTCTCGCGAACGATCGCGCTCGCGTTCCACCATCTCCCTGGCGCCGTGCAACTCCGCCTCCATGACCGGCCCCGTCATCGTGTCAGCGGCGGCGCGCAACTCACGGAGATCTGCCTCGCAAGAGGCGAGCGATGGGCCGCGGTCGATAAACAGGAACGCCGCGGCCGGCCGCCGTTCACCAATCGGCACGATCGCCCAGACAGTCCCGGCACGTTCGATCTCCGTAATGGGGGCGCCGGCCCCGGCCCCGGATTCCACAGCGAGAGTCGACAATTCAGCGGCGGTCCACTCCGGCCCTGCGCCGGGAACTTCGGCGGACGTGCGATACGCGATACGTCCGGCCGCGCCACCCCAACCGACGATTATCACCGACAACGAGCGATAGCCGACGCGCCCGCGCAGTTGGTTCGCCGCGTGTGCATAGCCGGTTGGTCGCTGGTCGGATCTCTCTCGTGTCGGACCTATTTCGCCCAACGCATCTGATTCCTCTCACGCAATCCCGCGCTAATTTGAAGACAATCGTTACACGGCGAATCAAACGATATGTAACTGTCCGCCCCAAAATCGGACCATCGTGAAAGAAGAGTGTCTCCAGATCGGACCCGCGTGTTACCCCCAGTTCGGGTTACGTTCGTTCACAATTCCACCTTGCAGCCACCGGTGATTAGGTGGCGAGTCGGCTCAGGACGGATACACGTCCCTCAAGAAGCCGGCAAGCACTTCGTTGAACTCGCTCGGACGCTCGAAGTAGACGGAGTGTCCCGCCTGCGGCACCCGTTCAAGTCGCGCCCCCGGGGTGATCCGGGCCGCCGCCTCGATGATCGGGGGCGGCAACACGACGTCCTCCTCCCCGATGACATACATGGTCGGCGTCTGGTACTCCGCCATATCACGAGGTCCGATGCGAACCCGGTCTTCGAACGAACGCGGCGGGTTCAGGCCTTGAATCGCCGAATACAGGTAATGGAGGGCGGGTTGCTCGCGCAGGCAACGGGCGCCGACCGCCGGGTTGCTACTGCCCGGACTCCTCGCGTCCCAGGCTCGCCGGAGGGATTCCAGCGCCCCCCGGCTCGCCTCACGCGCTTCGTCGATCTCAGGCGTATGCAGATTGCCCGGGGTGGACGCCATCACAAGTGCAGCGACCCGGTTCGGTTGTTGCAACGCGAGCGGGAGGCACGTCCAGCCTCCCATCGATTGAGCCACCAGGGCGACCCGGTCGACCTCGAGCCGGTCCAGCAGTTCAGACAGCACGGCAGAGAACTCCACCGTCCCGGCGACGTTTCCGGTCCAGGTGGAGCTGCCGAATCCCGGGTGGCTGAACGTGATGCAGGTATACCTGTCCCGCAACGCTGGAACCTGTTGCCACCACGAGAGCCGATTTCCGCCCGCGCCGTGGGCGAACACGAGCGCCGGACCACGTCCCTCGCTCTCGTATTCAAGCGTCGCGCTGGTCAGCTCTATGTGTGTCACGGACATTCAGCATCCTTCGCAGACTTTGGGCTCAGGCTAGATTGGGGTCCAGAGTCTCACGGACCGGGCCCGTCATATCATCGCCGGAATAGCGGCCTGCACCGGGGGATCAAAACAGGCCTCCAACGACAGGGGTGTGGAGTCGCAGTCCGCCGCGATGGGCCCAATCGTGTATCCCCCAGCGTGTATCCCCAATTCTCACGATTGGCGCAAACCTAAATCAAACGTCGAATTTGATTCTTGACCCTCTTCACCCCACTCCAAACGTAAAACCCGGGCCCAAACCCCTCGTCGCGGTCGTTTTTGACCACTTCTGGGGGTCATTTCCGGGGCTCCGAATCCACAAAGCTATTTCAGCTTTGCAGATCAAGTGTTACGGTAAAGCTAGGTTAACTTCGGTGGGCGACACCGGAGATGAGTCAATGTTCGGAGGATCACATGGAAGCCTACTGCATGAAGTGTCGGACGATGCGCGAGATGAACTCCGCAGAGCAGGTAACGATGAAGAACGGCCGCCCGGCCACGAAGGGCAAGTGCGGCACCTGCACCACGACGCTTTTCAAGATCGGAAAAGCCTCGTAAAGAGGTCGCACATCTGAACTGAAGAGGGGGCGGCAGACGCTAATTACGTTTGCCGCCCCCTCTTCGCGTTACCGCCCATTTGCTGCCCCCGACGACGGGCCGCAAGCCCTCAGGGACAGAAGCGGGTCACCCCAGCCGACCGAAGTCAGTCGCCACCAGGGCGTGTATCGCATCGAGGACGTCGTCGGGCAGCGGTCCCAGCTCTTGAGCGCCAAGCGCTTGCTCGAGGTGATCCAGCTCCGCCATCCCGACCAGAACCCCTGACACATTCGGGTTGGAGAGCGCATAGCGAACCGCCAGTTGCGCCCGCGTGCCCTGGCTGTCGCCAAGTGCCTCCACGATTAGTTTCGTGCGAGCCTCGTCGGCCGCAACATCGCCTCCCGGGGCCACCGGAGATTCCCGACCGTGCCGGACGTCGGTCGCTATCACGCCCGCAGCGAGAACGCGAATGTTCATCACCGCCACTCCGTGCGCGGCGCACTTGTCGATTAGATTGCCAAAGTCATACGAGGACCAGTCCGCCGGAACGGCGCGACCGGCGCTCGGGTTCAACAGGTTGTAGTAGACCTGTGCGGAATGAAATCGCTCGCTCTCGATGACCTTGTGAAGCGCAGACCGTTCTCCGGTAGCCGTGAACCCGATGAATCGAGTCAGCCCCTGGTCGACGAGCCGCTCCAACCCCTCGGCGACGCCGTCCGTTCCGAGCACGTCATCCAGCGCCACGGAGCCCGGGAACCATCCCCGCTCCTCTGAAACACGGTTGTGGAGCTGAAAAACGTCAACGCTGTCCCTATCGAGCCGCTTCAGGCTCTCGTGCATTGAGCGCTCGATCTGGCCCGGGATGTCCCCCTGTGTGGGGTCGACGCTGAACTTGGTTGAAAGATAGGGCTGTTTATCGTCCGAAACCTCTTTGAGTAACCAGCCGAGCGCCTCCTCAGAGCGTCCCTGGCCGTACGAAGCTGCGGTATCGATCCAGTTGATCCCGCGCTCCAGAGCGATGCGGATCGAGGCCCGGCGCGTGTCGTCGTCGGCATCGATCACGATACCCCCGACGGCCCCGGCGCCGAACACGATCTCGGAAATCTCAAGGCCTGTGTTCCCATACGGGCGATACTTCATAATGGTCCCTTCTGGCTGCATTTCTCGTTAAGATTTCGCCGGTCCGGGCAAACTCCGGGGTAGTCGCGGCGGGACGGTTCCGGTGTTGTTCCCGGTGTTGTTCAGGGGCGCGTATATCGCTTAAGAGCGTCCAGATGTTCGTCGTAATCAAACACCGGGTTCAGTAGCAGGTGCTCCGCTCCGGCGTCGATCAGCGCGTCGATCTGTTCGTAGCAGTGGTCGGCCGACCCCCAGATCGATACGCGAGACGCCATCTCAGGGTTGCCGTAGTGGTGTCCGAACCAGTCGACGAGACGCCGCTCAGCCCGATCTGCATCGTCGTCGATAGCTACATAGACCCTTTTTGACACCGGGTACGTGGCCGGGTCACGGCCCTCGGCCTCAAGTGCTTCCCGCAACGTGACCACACTCGCCCGGAAGTCATCTGCGCTTGAGGACCCCGGCCCCATCCAGCCATCGCCGTATTTCGCGGCCCGTCTGATCGCCGCCTCGGCCCGCGCTCCGAACCACACCGGAGGGCGAGGTGTCTGGGCCGGTTTCGGCGCCATCGAAGCGCCGGACAGGTTGTAGAATTCCCCGCTGAAATCGGCGATGTCGTTCTTCCACAGGGTGTCCATCACACCCAGCGCCTCGACAAATCGCAGGACCCTGCGGCCGGGTTCGATACCGTACGCGGGGGCGTCCGCATCAC
>JAQBUX010000197.1 GCA_027623795.1 Chloroflexota bacterium | reverse complement strand
CTGGGGCACCGGGATGGCGTCGCGCACTTCGCGATCGATGTCACTAGAGGCACAAAGGTCGCCGCGGATGTTGATGGGACCGGGCCTGAAGGCCCGGCGGCTCTCCTGGGTTTACCCGGCGACGCGACGTTCCAGGACGCTCGTGGTCTTGCTAGCGAGATCTCTGGCGAAGAATCCGGCACGCTGGCGCACGCCCGGGCGGTCGTCGGCTGGCATTCGCGCCACGGCTTCTGCCCGAACTGCGGCCAGCCGACCCGCTCCACAAAGGGCGGCAAGGAGCGCATCTGCGACGCCTGCGGCGCGCACCACTTCCCGCGCACAGACCCGGTAGCGATCATGGCGGTGTCTGACGGAGAGCGGTGCCTGCTCGGGCAGACGCGCGTGCGACGGGCCAGCAGGTTCTACTCGGCCCTCGCAGGATTTATCGACCAGGGCGAGTCGATCGAGGCGGCGGTCCGGCGGGAGGTCTGGGAGGAGGGCGGCATCAGGGTTGGCGAGGTGCGGTACCACTCTTCGCAGCCGTGGCCGTTTCCGTCGTCTCTGATGATCGGATGTATCGCCGAGGCCATCACGACCGATATCAAGATCGACCTTGAAGAGATGTCGGACGTCCGGTGGGTGGAACGGGCAGAGGTGCTGGCGGCTCTGGAGATCGCCACGAAGCCCGGCTACTCGCTGTCCTCGGACGCTCCTGAAGATGAGATCCGAATCCCCGGACCGATCGCCATAGCGCACCACATCATCAAGGCCTGGGCCACGGGCGAGTAACGCGCCCGGAGTGCCCTGCGGGTGTCGCGCGCCTTGACGGTGCTGCGCGCCCTGAACTTCCTTGCGTGTCCTAAGGCTCTCGAAGGACACAGGATGGCGAGTCACGGTTTTCCTGGTACGAGAGGACGAGTCACACCGCTGTGGCCGGCAGGTCACCGGTCCTTCGAGAGCTTCAGGACGCTTTGCGACCTCAGGACGCCGTGCGACGGTCCGCACGCGCGGGTCGGTCAGGCGAGGACACGCGCCCGTTAATCGCCCGGCACTTTTACGTCGGCCGAGGCGGTTACGAACCGCTCGAACACCTCGTTGCCGAGAAGCCGTCCGTGGTCGCTCAGCCGGATGCCGTCCTCGTCAGAGACCAGCAGACCCGCTTCGATCATGTCTGCGGTTAGCGGGCCGAACGCCTCGCTTAGCGTGGCGCTGAATCGGTCCCTGAACTCGTCCGCCCTGACGCCGCGCGACAGCCGTAACCCCATCATCATCGTGTCCGCCAGCTCCGTCGCGTACGTGACAGGCTCCACCGATTCGATCAACTCCACAGAGGCCAACGCGACTACAGGATCCCCTGGCGGGAGAGGGCCGTTCAGTATCTCCACGTATCGCCGCGGCGAACGCAAAGCAGCAAAACGGCGGCCTCCATGATGACCTGTTCGGGGGGCGCCCAGCCGGTCAGGCAGGTATGAGTGGGCGCCGGGGCCGACCCCAAGGTAGGGACGGTTGAGCCAGTAAGCCAAATTGTGGCGGCTCTCCCGGTTCGGGAGTGACCAGTTCGATATCTCGTAGTGATCGAATCCTGCGGATTTCAGGGCGTCCTCGGCGTGGAGATACATCTCGGCGGCAAGATCGGGGTCCGGCTCATCGGCCTCGCCCCGCCGGACGGCCGCCTCAAGGGGAGTGCCCGGCTCGAGTGTCAGGGCGTACAGCGATAGATGCTCAGGCCTGAGGTCGATCGCACGTTCCAGCGTGGAACGCCACTGGCCGTCGGTCTGTCCCGGCAGCCCGAACATCAGATCAAGATTGACGTTGTCAAACCCGGCATCGCGCGCCGAGTTGTAGGCGGCGATGGCTGTATCCGCGTCGTGCCTGCGGCTGAGCGACGTCAGTAATCCGTCGTCGAGGCTCTGCACGCCGATGCTCAGCCGATTAAACCCGGCCGACAGGTACTGTGTGAGCTCGCGTCGTGAAAAGTCTCCCGGGTTGGACTCAAGCGTCACCTCAGCGTCGGGATCGACATCAAACGCCTTCCAGATCGCCGTACAGATGGCCTCGATCCCTGCGACCGGAACGTAAGACGGCGTGCCGCCGCCGAAAAATATTGTCGAGACCGTCGGCCTGCCGAGGCCATCGCCCCACGCATGAATTTCGGTCTGCAGGGCGTCGACGTAGCCCGGGATCAGCGACTCGATGCCGGCGTAGGTATTGAAATCGCAGTAGTGGCACTTCGTTTCGCAAAACGGGATGTGCACGTAAAGCGATAGCCCGCTCAATTCGCCGGGCTCGCCATTTTTGAGAGCGGCGGATCGATCTAACGCGATCCCGGCGTCCATAACCCGGACTCCCCGTCTGCGGGCGTCGACCCCGGTTCCTGCGCCTGATGACCACCGGCGTGCGCCGCCTCGGCCTCGGCCGCCTGCTGCGCTTGCGCCATCGCCTGCTCGCTCGCTTCGCGTGTCCAGCGAACCAACTCGTCCAGTTCGGGCGGCATCACGTTGTACTGCTCTGCACCTTTGGGGATCGTCAACCCGCGGAGGGAAGACATGATCACGATGGCGCTCTCGGAATCACCCAGCTTCTCATCGATGGCCTTAGACATGCCGTCGTAGCGAGCTTCGGCCGCCTCCGTGTACTTCTCCTGGATCACATCGGCCACGGCCTGGCTCGTGATCCCGACCTGTGCGCAACGGGACCAGTCGATGATCTGGGAGAACAGCTCGTCGTCGTCGAACGCCTCCAGCGTCGCCCCGGCGTCCATCCGGCTTTTGATCATCGCCCATGCCGGCTGATTGACCTGCGACACGAGGTTCAAGCCGAGATCGCCGGAAATCGAAACCGCCTCGTGGAAAATCCTGTTGACGATCCCGATACGGGCCTCAAGCTGGCTTACGTTGGCATCGACGGCCTGCCAGTAGTTCCTGAGACGTGTCGTATACCCCTCCGGAGCTCCGGGCAAAGGCGACATCATCGTGATGAAATACAGTTTGCGTTTGCCGATCGCGGACGCAGCTTCGGGTTTTTCGATCCGTCCCAGTTCCTCAGGCGCCATCACGTTTCATCTCCCGGGTCCGACAGGGGATCATCACAAGTGATCACACCGTCGGTTGCCGTATTGTTTTGTCAGACGGAGAACAGGAAGTTGACCACGTCACCGTCTTGCATCAGGTACTCCCTGCCCTCGGATCGTAGCAACCCGCGAGTTCTGGCCTCCGCCTGGCTGCCACATTCAACGAGATCATCGTACGCGACCAGCTCCGCACGTATGAAGCCGCGTTCGATGTCGGAGTGGATCCGTCCCGCCGATGTCGCCGCGGGGGTATCACGCTCGATGGTCCACGCCCTGACCTCGTCCTCACCTACGGTCAGGAACGAGATCAGGCCGAGCACGTCGTAGGACAGCGAGATTATCCGGGACAGGCCGGACTCACCGGCGTCCATAGACTCGCGAAACTCCGCTTCCTCCTCGTCATCCATACCGGCCAGTTCCGCTTCAAGTTGCGCGCAAACGGCGACGGCGCCGGAGCTCGCGCGTCCGACCTTCTCGGACGCCTCTATCGTCAACTGGTCCGAGTTCGGGATGTCGTTTTCGCCGATGTTCAACGCCACCAGGAAGGGTAAGGCGGACAGGAGAAAGGTGTCGCGCACGGCGTCACGCTCCTGATCGGTGAACTTCCTCGACCTTAACGGTGTCCCGCCTTCCAACTCCCCCTGCAACCCGCGTAGCGCCTCGATCTGCCCGGCGAGCCGGGTACGCTCGGACTGGTTCGCCCCCTTGCTCTCTTGCGTTATCCGATCAATTCGGCGATCCAGCAGGGCGATGTCTGCGAAGAGCAGATCGAACGCCACGTCATCGACGTCGCGGCGCCAGTCGGTCGAGCCCTTGACGTGCGGCACAGATGGGTCGTCGAACGCCCGAACAACCACCAGCACGGCGTCCACCTGCTGAAGCTGCGTTAGCGACTCCCCGGCAAACATACCGCCCTTTGGGCCGTCGTACTCCGCAGGCCCGGGCAGATCGACGTACGTGACCTCGGCGGGGACGGTGCGCTTGGGTTTGTACATCTCGGTCATCACATCGAGTCGTACGTCCGGTACGTGTGCGACACCGATGTTGGCCCCGCGGCCCCCGCCAAATCCCGTCGCCGCCCTGGCGTTTGTCAGCGCATTGAACAGCGTCGTTTTGCCGCTCGCCGGCAGCCCGATGATCCCGATGCGCATTACGCGTGCAATACCTCGTGTCCGTTATCAGGTGTTCTGGAGGGGGTTCTTACTGGCCGGCCCCGAGTCGGTCCCGGGCGCGATTCAACGCCCGGGTGTTTATCGTCGCCGACCAATGCCGGAAACCCTACAGCGGGCGATCCTCGTCTGTGAAGCGATACGTCGCATCTATCGGATCGGCTATCGATCGCCCGGTTTCTTCCGTCGTCCCGGTCCCGCGGAGGTGTTCGAGTACCACGCCGTACGGGGCGAGCACGAAAAACAGCATTATCAGGCCGCCCGCCACGATCAGGTCGTCCACCCAACCGACGACCGGTATGATGTCCGGTAACACGTCCAGCGGTGATATGACATAGACCGCCGCGAGGATGGGCAACAGCTTGATCGGCGCGCCTACCCGGCGGTCCCACATGAGCGCCCACGCCAGCCGGATTGCCGGCAGGATGAGGGGCAGGTATCGAAGAATCGGGATTGCGCGCATGGGACGGTGAGTAGGCCGGATCAGTGATTTGACGACTGCGATCAGGTTCTGCTTCCAGTTTATCTGAACGGGCCCGCATGCAGAAACGCCGGAGATCCCGCTACTCGTTCAATCACAATTTTTCAGGCATAGACCACTTCAATTGATCCGAGTACTTCACGGCGACGACGATTTCGGCATCGGCGAGGTCGTGCGCGATATCCGTGCGTCGCTCGGCCAGGATGCGGCCGAGTCCAACACGTTGGAGTTCGAGGGTCGCAACTTCCGGCCGGGCGAGGTCGAGGCCGCGGCGCGGACCGTGCCGTTCCTTGCAGACCGCAGGCTTGTAATTGTTCGCGGACTTTTGCGCCGTCTGGACACACCAGCCGCCGGCCGTCGCAGCGGAGGCAGTGACGTCGCGCCGATGTCGACATCCGGCTGGGACGCGTTCGGGGAGCGCCTGGCGGGGCTTCCCGACTCCACTGAACTTGTTTTCGTGGAGGCCTTCCCGCCCGGACCAGGCGGAAAGTTGTTGAGGGACAACGGCCCCGCCTTCCGTGCGCTCCAACCGGCCGGAGCCGTGGACGTATCGGTGTTCGCGACGCCGCGTGGACGCGCCATTCAGGACTGGATCCGCAATCGTGCGATGTCCGAGGGCGTCCAGATGTCTCCGTCCGCGATCGCCCGGCTTGCAGATCTGGTCGGCCCAAATCTACGATTGCTCGACCAAGAAATCCGGAAACTTGCACTGTACGCGGACGGACGGACGGTTCAGCCGGACGATGTGGAGCTTATGGTGGCGGCCCGTGAGGCCAACATATTCGCCGCCGTAGACGCCATTCTCGAGCGCCGTCCCGGGCTGGCGATGCGAGCGCTTTACCAGCTCATGGATGACGGCGCGAGCGTGCAGTACATCATCTCAATGCTGTCACGGCAGACCCGCATGTTGATCCTTGCCC
>JAQBUX010000196.1 GCA_027623795.1 Chloroflexota bacterium | reverse complement strand
GCAAGAAGCGGGTGCGTTCGCAGTCGTGCTGGAGCTCGTACCGTCGGAGGTCGCCGCCTCCGTAACGGGGAGGCTGACCGTCCCGACGATCGGGATCGGAGCGGGTCCGGGCTGCGACGGTCAGGTGCAGGTGTTTCACGATCTGCTCGGCCTGCTGCCGGACTTTAGGCCGAAACACGCGGGACGTTATGGCGATCTGGCGGGGGCCATCGACGAGGCGCTGTCGAGATACGCGGACGACGTACGCCAACACGCCTTCCCCACGGCCGCGGAGTCGTTTTCGACCGGGGCCGAATCGAAACAGGAGTAAGCGGGAAAGCGCCGTGAAGATCATCGAGACCGTGGCTGAGATGCGCTCCGAGCGCGCCCGTATGACCTCTCCGGTCGCTCTTGTTCCGACGCTGGGGGGGTTGCACGCGGGCCACGAGGCGCTGTTGCACGCCGCCCGCCGTCGAGCCGGGACCGTTATCGCTTCGCTGTTTCTGAACCCCACCCAGTTCGGCGAAAACGAAGACCTGGATCGTTACCCGGCCGATCGAGAACGCGACCTCGCCGTGATGCGAAAGGCAGGGGTAGACGCCGTCTTTGCGCCGTCCAACAGCGAGATGTACCCGCCGGACGACGATTTCGTGGTCGACCCCGGTGCGATAGGAGAAATCCTTGAAGGAGCGCACCGGCCCGGGCATCTCCGCGGGGTGTCGACGGTCGTCGCAAAGCTGTTTATCGCGACACGTCCCGATCTCGCCTACTTTGGCGAGAAAGACGCCCAGCAGATTGAGGTCGTGCGGCGGATGGCGCGAGGTCTTCTTTTTGGCATCGAGATCGTGCCGATCCCGACCGTGCGCGATGAAAACGGACTCGCTCTAAGTAGCCGCCACGCTTATTTATCAGACGACGAGCGCGTCGCTGCGAAGGTCGTATACCGGTCGCTGTGTCGGGCCCGTGACGCGTGGGAAGCGGGCGAGCGTGACAAGACCACACTGGAAGATGTCATACGCGCCGTGATCGACACGGAACCGCTCGCTACACTGGACTACGCCGCAGTTGTCGATGCCAGAACCTTCGGGCCAATCTCTGAGCCGGGTCAGGGCGCCTCGGGACCCGACCTCACAGCGCTCGCCCTTGTCGCGGCGAGGTTCGGGTCAACGAGGCTGATCGACAACATACGACTGGATCGAAACGTCACCTTTTGAATCCCCCGGGTTGGCACAGCCCGGGCAACTGGCGGAACGCATTGCGAATCCTGATCTCCAACGACGACGGCGCCTTCAATCCCGCCCTCTGGGCGATGGTGGAGGCCGTGAAAGACCTCGGCGAGGTGCTGGTCGCTGCGCCCGACCGCGACCGCAGCGGGGTCGGCGCGGGGCTGACGCTCAACGACCCGGTGCGCGTGAAATCGATCATGTCGCCGGTCTCCGGCGTTGAGGCCTGGGCGGTCGAAGGCACTCCGGGAGATTCGGTGATTCTTGGCCTCCGCCAGCTTGCCAAAGAGCCGATCGACCTGCTGCTCAGCGGGATCAACACGGGCAACAACATCGGGACCGACCTGATCGTGTCCGGAACCGTCGGCGCCGGGATGCAGGGATTTATGAACGGCGTTGCCTCTGCCGCGATCTCGGTGGCGATCGAGCGCGACGCCCTGTCGCCCGTGGTCGGCGCAGCTATCCACGACCTCGCGGAGTCGATGCTGGAGCATGTTGCGGCCGGAGGACCGACGCCCTTCGTGAACATCAACTTCCCGAGGATCAGCGACGGGCCTTACAGGGGAGCGATGGTCGCCGGTGTGGGCCGCCGCGTCGTTGCGGACGCGGTGGAGACCGTGACCCGCGGCACGCGAACCATGTATTGGATTCAACGACGCGCCTCTGCGCTCGACGAACGCTCTCAGATGGACCCGGACACCGATGTGTGGGCGATGCACCACAGCTGGGTGTCGGTCACCTCTCTTGGCGCGGGGCTAACCTCAGCTAACAACGACGGCTTCGCCGCCGGTATCGCCGAAGTCCTCGACCGGTCGGTCAAAAACCACGGTCAACAGGCGGACGAAGCCGCGGGCTGAGGCCCGGCCTGGCCCCAGAACGATGTCCGCGCCCAAAATATCCGCTTCGCGCGGCTGCTCCGTTCTGTCAGGCAGGTGACGCGCGATCGACATCCCCAGCCACGTCATTCCCACCTTCGTGGGAACGACGCGCGGAACCGGGTGGTCCGTAACCGGCTACGGGGCCGCTGCGTGGAGCTTCTGCGCTGCGTCGGCAAAGCCGCGGTGCAGGATGTCCACCTCACTCGAGTAGCAGATTATCTTTGCGCCGGCCTTGAGCCATTGCTCGCCCTGTTCGATCGAACTCACGAGCATCGACACCTGTTTTCCGTGTCTCACTGCGCCCTCGATCAACCGCGTCCGATACTCGTCGATCACCTTCGCCTGATCGGGCGTCGCGAACACGCCAAGCTCCTGCGCAAGGTCTGAGGGGCCGAGGGTCACGGCGTCGATGCCCGGCACGCTCATGATCTCGTCCAGATGGTCGAACGCCTGTTGCGACTCAAACATGATCGTGATGTGGATCTGGTCGTTGATAAATCGCTGGGTCTCGCCGAGCGGGCCGCTCTCGTAGTCGGTGCCGGGGCTGAATCCAGCCATGCCGCGCAACCCGTCGGGGGCGTAGTGGGAGGCGTTTGCGACTTCCTCCGCGATCTCCGGCGTGTCTACCTGCGGGATGTGGAGGCACCAGACGCCGGAGTCGAGGAGCCGCGTGATCCACTCCCGATTGCCCGCCGGAGGCCGCACGGTGATCGGGAATCCCAGGGCGCGAGATAGGAGCGCCATGTTGCCAATCGTCTCCATCGATGGCGACGAGTGCTCAATGTCCACCCGCGCATAGTCCATCCCGGCCGATTTCATTAGCTGAAGGATGGCCGGATTGCGGACCATATTGACCCACGAGCCGATCTGCGCCTTGCCGTTAGCGAGGTTTTCCTTCATCGGGTTCGTTCGCATATCCCGTCCCTAATTCTGATGTTTGTCCCGGTCGTCGGCGTCTTGCCGGCATGCCGTTCTGGCCGAGAGGGCCGCGTGCGCCCCAAATATACTTCAGCGGCCCATCCTGAGCAGTAATACCACGAGCAGCCGCGAAAGGAGCCGGACTGAGATGCCGAACCCGACCATCGCGCCCTACGGATCATGGCGATCTCCGATAACCGCCGAGTTGGTTTCGGCGGCCGGCGTGAGGTTGAGCTCTGTTTCAGCCGACGGCGGCGACGTGTACTGGATCGAAGGCCGGCCCTTAGAGGCGGGGCGAAACGTTCTGGTCCGGCGCAAGCCGGACGGGTCCCCGGGTGGTTCCCCGGATCGTTCCAACGAGGATGTGACCCCGGAAGGGTTCAACGTCCGGACGACTGTGCATGAGTACGGCGGCGGCGCGTACGTGGTGCACGAGGGCAACGTCTACTTCTCGAATTTCGAGGACCAACGAATCTACCGGCAGTCGCAGGGTGGTGCGCCTGAACCGGTCACGCCGGCGCCGGACGCGGGGTCAAGCATGCGGTTCGCCGACGGGCGTGTCACGGCCGACGGCAAGGCGATGTACTGCGTGCGGGAGACCCATCCCGCTGACGGCGGTGAAGCGGTCAACGAGATCGTACGCGTCGATCTGAACCGATCCGGGAACCGGCTCGGTGAGCAGACCCGCGTTGCGACCGGTCGCGACTTCTACGCCGCCCCGAGGCTCAGCCCGGACGAGCGCCGGTTGAGCTGGCTGACATGGGATCACCCGAACATGCCGTGGGACACGTCGTTCCTGGTGGTCGCCGATCTGGATGAACACGGCGGCGCCGGTAACGTCCGGATCGCGGCGGGACGGGACGGTGTGTCGATCTATCAACCCGAATGGGGGCCTGACGGACGCCTGTACTTTGTGTCCGACGAGTCAGGCTGGTGGAATCTGTACACCATCGGCGACGATGGCGAGGCGATGGCCCTGGCGCCGATGGAGGCCGAGTTCGGGCACCCGATGTGGGGCCTGGGCTCGGCCACCTACGGGTTTCTCCCGGATGGCAGGCTGCTCGTGACCTGGAGCAAAGACGCTATCGCCGGGATGGGGATCGTAGACCCAACACGCACAGGGGTAACGCCGCTCGACATCCCGTTCACCTCTCTCGGCGCCTCGTACGGCAACCTGGCGGTTTTCGACGGCGCCGGCGGGCCCACGGTTGCGTGCCTGGCCGCATCGTCTAACGCGAGTTCGGCGGTCGTCACGATAAGTATTCCGGACGGTCGTTCCCCTGACATTCGTTCCGGGGTGTTGAAACGCGGCGGCGATGTTTCCGTCGATCCCGGATACCTCTCGGCGGCCGAGCCCATCTCGTTTCCGGTCGGCGAAGGCCAGACCTCGCACGCTCTCTGGTACCCGCCGAAGAGCCGGGATTTTGATGGGTCGCCACACGAAAAGCCTCCGCTCATCGTGATGAGCCACGGCGGACCCACGTCACAGACGGATGGGGCTCTGAGCATGGGCGTCCAGTTCTGGACAAGTCGTGGCATCGGCATCGTCGATGTGAACTACCGCGGCAGTTCCGGTTACGGGCGCGCCTATCGAGACGCGCTACGTGGCGCATGGGGACTCGCCGACGCCGAGGATTGCATCGCGGCGGCGCGCTATCTCGCCGACAGGGGCCTGGTTGATCCCGGCCGGATGGCGATCCGCGGCGGCAGCGCAGGCGGCTACACGACGCTTGTCGCGCTCACGTTCCACGACGTATTCGCGGCAGGCGCCAGCTACTACGGCATCGCAGACCTCAGCGCACTGGCCGAGGAGACGCACAAGTTTGAGTCTCGGTATCTCGACGGCCTCGTTGCCCCCTACCCCGAAGGCAAGGATGTTTACGACGCGCGGTCGGCCATCAAGCACGTGGACGGATTATCGTCGCCACTAATCCTGTTCCAGGGTCTCGATGACAAGGTCGTGCCGCCGGACCAGGCCCGGATGATGGCGGACGCGCTACGCGAGAAGGGCGTCCCGTTCGCCCTGATGGAGTTTGAGGGCGAGCAGCACGGGTTCAGAAAGGCCGAGAACGCCGTCCGGAGCCTGGAGGCCGAGCTGTACTTCTACAGCCGGGTGCTGGGATTCGAGCCGGCCGACGAGATCAGGCCGGTCCTGATCGAGGGGTTGTAGCGGTGAGGACGGCGGCGGGCCTTCCCGGGCGGCGAGATCTTTCGCTTCGCTAAGGATGACAGCGATGTCGCCGACTAATCGGGTTGCCAATCCCTACGCGGTGGGGGTGGTGATTGTGACATGCGTAACTGGTGCTGTTCGCACCCGTCGTTCTCCAAAGTCCGTTTTGACACCCGGCGAGCGCGGTGCCACGATTGTGCGTCCATCAGAAGCAATGCGCCGTCCCCTGTACTCGTGCACTCGGGCACTCACGCACTCGGGCACGGCCGGAGGCCAATTCCAATGCCAGATCGATTCCAGAACTTCATCAACGGGGCCTGGGTCAGCAGCGTGACTGAAAAGGTCATCGCCAACATCAACCCGGCCGACACCAGCGACGTGATCGGCGAGTTCCAGGCCTCCTCGTCCGGCGATGCCGCGAGCGCGATTACGGCCGCGTCCAACGCCCGGAGGGGCTGGGCCGGGACGTCGTCTCTGACGCGCGGCGGATACCTTCTCAAG
>JAQBUX010000195.1 GCA_027623795.1 Chloroflexota bacterium | reverse complement strand
CCATCGCGCCCTCAAATACGAGGAACCCTGACCACCAGTCTTCGTGGGAGATCAGCACCGAACTGCGCGGGTCCCGGACCAGATTGTTGAACTTGATCCGGGTCTCCGTGATCGAGATGCCGACGCCACCGTCGCGCGGGTACACCGTGACGATGCTTAGCTGCGGCATGCCGTTCCGCCTGAACGTGGTCATGACGCCCTGCGGGTTGTCGTGGATGAACTGTTCGATCTGCGGCTCGAGTTGCATAGATGAATCGCTCCAGAGTTGGGGCTGTGGCTGACAGAACTAAAGATAACCGGGCGTTTGTCAGGCGCAGATTAGGGCCGGCGCGGGGTGTTGTGGTCGGCGGAATCCAGGATGAACGTTGCGGGACCGTCATTTGCCAGCTCGACCAGCATCTTCGCCCCGAACACTCCCGTCTCTACCCGCAGCCCTGTTTCCCTGAATGCGGTGACCAACTCATCGAAAAGCGGTTGCGAAATCTCACCCGGGGCGGCCTCCGTAAACCCGGGCCGGCGTCCTTTGCGCGTATTGGCGTAGAGCGTGAACTGGCTGACCAGAAGAATGTCCGCTCCGATATCCAGCGCGGAGCGCTCAAATCCGACATCGTCGTTTTCGGCCGGGAAGATGCGAAGGTTGGCGATCTTGTCCCGGAGATATCGAACATCCTCCGGCCCGTCTTCGTGGGTAACGCCGACGAGGATAACCAGCCCTGTCCGGGTGCTTCCTGTCACTTCCCCGCTGACCGTAACGGACGCGTGGCTTACGCGCTGAACTACAGCCCGCAACTCGGACCTCCCTGCGGTAGGACATCTGGCCGGACCCCGCGGACCCGGCACATGCGCATGCTACCCGGGCAGGCAGCCGGAAACGCGGCAAAGTGCCGGGGGGCGCGCAAACCTGGGTCCGCCGGGGATATCAGGTCTTGGAGGGCGAGGCGGCCGGTTTGGCCTTGGAATCGGCTGGTTTCGCAGTCGTGCCAGAGTCTGACTTGGAGTCCGAAGTGGACTTCGAACCGGATTCAGACTTCGGCTCGGACCCAGACTTCGGCTCGGACCCAGACCCCGACGTGGAATCGGTCTTCGACTCGGTCTTGGAGTCGGGCTTCGATTCCGCCGAATCCGACGCGATACCGGAGGCGCCGTTCGACGCCCGGTTGTCGGTCACATAGAAACCGCTGCCCTTGAAGTGGACGGCGATCGGCGACAGAAGCTTTTTGGCGGGCGTCCCACACACCGGGCAATCGGTCGCGGGATCGTCGTGGAAACCTTTCGTTACTTCGAACGTTTCGGTTTCACAGTTGTCACTTTCGCAACGATAGTCATACCTGGGCAACGGAGCCTCCGTGGGCAGACGGCAGCGGGTCAGCGATAGCGCGAAACGCGAGCGCCGTCTGGCACTCGCGCGCTTGATCTGCTAATGAAAATTTAGCATCGGTACCCGGGAGTGTCAAACGTAACGGCCCTTCGTCCAATCGTGAGATTCGCTGATCGGCATGGCGGTCACCCCGCCAGCGACGCCGCGTCTCTTGTCGCGATCTCGAAGCCGTTCTGCCAGCGATCCGTTGCATCGGACAGCGACACGTCGACGAGGTCTGCGATAACGATGCGATCGCCGCCGGTTACGCCGAGCCGTAGGATCGGAACGTCGGAGGCCGCCGCGATTCGGGCAATCTCGACCGCCCTGTCGGCGGACACCGTTACGACGATACGGGACTGAGCCTCACCAAATAGGGCCGCGTCCCAGCGACCGACGAACCTGGCGTCGATAGATACGCCCCGGCCCCCGATGATCGCGGCCTCCGCGATCGCGACCGCCAGGCCGCCGTCCGACGCGTCATGCGCTGAACGTACGACACCCGCCTCGATTCCGGCTCGACACGCTTGCTGTGTTTTGACTTCGAGATCGAGATCCAACCCCGGTTGTCCCTCTACACGGCCGTGGAACAACTCCTGGAACTCGCTTGCAGCCAGCGTCGCTGAATCTCCGGGCAGGGTGTCGCCACCGAGCAGATAGACGACGTCGCCGTCGTTGGCGAACCCGGCGGATACATGGGCGCGGACATCGTCCAGGATGCCGAGCGCTCCGATAACCGGCGTCGGATAGATCGAACCGCCCGGCGCCTCGTTGTAAAGACTCACGTTTCCGCTGATGACCGGGATACCGAACGCCCGGCAAGCGTCACGTATCCCGGCGACCGCCTGCACAAGTTGAAACTGGCCGTCTATCGTCTCAGGACTGCCGAAGTTCAGACAGTCGGTGACCGCCACAGGGTTCGCTCCCGTGCACGAAACGTTGCGACACGCCTCGGCGACGGCGATCTGGCCGCCGACGTACGGGTCCAGGTAACAGATCCGGCCGTTCCCGTCCGTCGACAGGGCGATCCCCCGCCGGGTGTCCTTCAGTCGCAGCACGGCGGCGTCTCCGCCGGGCGGCACGACGGTGTTGGTCTGTACCTGATGGTCGTACTGTCGGAACACGGCTCGTTTAGATGCGATGTTGGGGGCCGCAAGCATCTTCAGCAGGACCTCGGACGGCGAGGCGTCGGGCAGGGGAGACGATTCCATGTCCGCCGCCTGGAGATCGGCTAACCAATCCGGTTTCGGCGGATCGAATGAGTACTCCGGCGGGTCCGTGAGAATGTTGATCCGCGTTATGGACAGGACCTCGTCACCGTCCAGGAGGACGACTGCGTCGCCGGCAAAGAACTCACCGATGCGCGTGGCTTCCAGGTCCCACTTGCGAAATACGGCTTCGACCGCCGGTTCGCGCCCCGGTTTTACGGCGAGGAGCATGCGCTCCTGGGATTCGGAAAGCATCACCTCGTACGGCGTCATGCCCTCTTCGCGCCGGGGTACCAGGGACACATCAAGCCGCAAGCCTAGCCCGCTGCGCTCCGCCATCTCGATCGCCCCGCTCGTGATCCCGGCGGCGCCACAGTCCTGTAGTCCGACGACGCCATCGATCTGAATGACCTCAAGGCAGGCCTCGATCAACACTTTTTCAAGGAATGGGTTTCCCACTTGAACGGCTGAGCGTAACTCTGTCTGCTCGTCGAAGGTCCGCGACGCGAGACCGGATGCGCCGTGAATGCCGTCACGGCCGGTGTCGGCGCCCACGAGAAGCAACACATCCCCGGGCTGGTCCGCTCGCGCGGACATGATCTGGCCGTTTTCGACCAATCCCACGCACATGGCGTTGACGAGCGGGTTGCCGTCGTAGCGCGACGAAAACACGACTTCACCGCCAACGTTCGGAATCCCGAGGCAGTTCCCGTACGAAGAGATGCCGCTGACCACTCCATTGAGCAGATAGCGGTTCCTCGCCGTGTCAGGTTTGCCAAAGCGAAGCGAGTTCAGGAGCGCTATCGGACGCGCCCCCATGGCGAAAATGTCGCGCACGATACCGCCGACGCCGGTCGCCGCACCCTCGTGCGGCTCGATCGCAGAAGGATGGTTGTGCGATTCGATCTTCATCGCCACGGCGAGGCCATCGCCGATGTCGACGACGCCGGCGTTCTCGGCCCTGGGGCTGACAAGCATCCGGTCGCTCTCGCCGGGAAGTGTGCGAAGTAGTGGCTTCGAGTGCTTGTAGCCACAGTGCTCGCTCCAGAGCGAGCCAAACAGCCCCAACTCAAGGGGGTTTGGCTCGCGGCCGAGGCGGTCAACGATCGCCTCGTACTCGGCTCGGGAGAGGGCGACCTCGTCCAGATCAGACTGGTTTATCGGCACGGGGAAAATGTTCTCGTAAGAATGCGGGCGCGAGCGCCCTTCGTTGCTCGTTTGTGACCGATTCCCCGGGCAGGTTCAACCGTTCCCACGGATCAGAGTTATCGGAAACCGACAGAGAGAATCGTGAACCATCCAGTCTAGGCGCGCAACTACGGGCCGCACAGATGGGCGCCTCTCTGAGGACCGACGGGCAGCCCGGGTAATAGAATTACTGACGTGCCCCGAAGCGACGCCGGCAATCCGCTGAACGTCCACGGGGCTTATTTGCAACGGCGACCAACGTACCCCATGTTCAAGCGCGTTCTCGTTCCGATGAACGGCTCTCCCAGTACGGAGCGGATTCTGCGCCATCTCGTCCAGGTGACGAACTGGTGCGGGTCCGACCTGACACTGTTGCACGTCCTCCACCCAACGGGGTCACGGCCGACGCAGGACCTCCAGATCGAATACCCGAACGTCTTGACCGACCGCGCACAGGCGTTGGCGCGCGAGTACTTCGCCGTGCTCGTGGAACAGTTGAACGCTGCGGGAGTGACCGCCCGCGCCACGACCGCGATCGGAGAGGTTATCGATACGGTCGTCGCTCGCGCCTCAGCCGGGGGATTTGACCTCATGGCGTTGGCGGTCGACGGCCGACGACCGGCGATGCGCCACCTTGTGGAGTGTGTCGGAGAGCACATTCGTGTCCGGTCGCCGATCCCCATGTTGATCCTGAACGGGCATCTGGAGGGCCAGATGGGCGGGCCGAAGGCCCCGTTGACCCGTCTTCTTCTGGCGATAAACGGCACGCGCGTGTCGGAGTTCGCGCTGGCCTACGTACGTCGTGTAGCTCGCGCCGGCAACTTGCCGATCACGTTGTTGCGCGTCGTGCCGGAGATAGCCGCGTACCATCCGGCGGTGGAGCGTGCCGGCGTCGCCACGCGGTTCGTCGAGGGGGCGCGTCAGACGGCCGAGGAGTACCTGGAACGCCACGCCGCCGTCCTGGCGCAACAGGGGTACGACGTCACAACGCGGGTCGACGTTGGCCCGGCGGCCCGGACCATAGCTGACGTTCAGGAAGCAGCGCCGGAGCACTTGCTAGTAATGTCGTCGGTGATCCGTCATGGCTGGCAGCGCGCATTCCTTGGCTGCACCGCGGACGAGGTGATCCGTATCTCGGGGAGGCCGATGCTCCTGATACCGGCAGGGCGCAGGCCCGGCCCTGCGGGAGATGAAGCCGATGCGGTCGGATCAGCGGGTGACGACGGCGAGGCCGACCCGGCCGCCATAGACGCCGAAGAGGTCGGCCCTACAACTCTTTGAGGCAGTGGGCAAGCAGTTCGGCACGTTCCGGCAGCGACGACGCTACCAGGTACTCGCCGTCCGCGTGCGGGTTTTCGCCCGCCGCGCCCATACCGTCGATGGTCGGGACGCCCAGCGCAGCCGTCAGGTTGGCGTCGCTACCGCCGCCGGTCGACCCTTCGGATAGCTCAAGTCCCAACTCGGCGGCCAACGATTGGACCCGTCCAAACAGCTCGGTGACCGGTCCTTCTCGTTCCATCGGCGGCCGGTGGAGCGAGCCGGTTACTCGCAACGTCGTCCGTGAATCGACCGGCTTGAGGTCGTGAAGCGCGTCGGTGATTCGCTGACCCTCTTCATTGGTACGGACACGGACGTCGACTACTGCGTTCGCCTCGGCGGGGATAGTGTTCCGAGCGGAGCCGCCGTTGACCAGCCCCACATTTACGGTCGTACCGGCCGTCCAGTCCTTCATCGCCTGGATACGAAGGATTTGATGCGCCAACTCCTCTATCGCAGAGACGCCTTTCTCCGGGAAAGCGCCCGCATGCGAGGCGCGGCCCGTAACACTGATGCGGAATTCGCCCAGCCCTTTACGTTCCGTCTTTAGCGCGCCGTCCACCCCCGTCGCCGGCTCCATGACGATCACGTAGGCCGATTTGACCGCCTCG
>JAQBUX010000194.1 GCA_027623795.1 Chloroflexota bacterium | reverse complement strand
GAGGACTGGGACAAGTGGCGCTTCGATCCGTTCTCTGCCGAGATAGCGGGCGGGCGCGTTTACGGGCGCGGCGCTTCGGACTGTAAGGCTCTGCTCGCAAGCCAGTTGATGGCGATGGCGTTGCTCAAGCGGAACGACGTTCGCCTGTCACACGGCTTGCGGTTGGTGAGCGGGGCAGACGAGGAGCACGGCGGTCGCTGGGGCTTCGGCTGGCTGGCGGACAACCATCCGGAGACGCTCGAATCGGAGTTCGCCGTGAACGAAGGCGGCGGCACGCCGGTCGAGACCGGAAACTCGCTGGCCTATCTGCTGGGCACCGGCGAGAAGGGCCGGCTTGAGGTCCACATCCGGTTCAAGGGGATCAGCGCGCACGCATCGGTTGCGTGGACGGGGACCAACTCCAGCTACACGCTGGCCCGCGCGCTGGGACGGATCGAGGGCTACGAGCCGGAGCTGGACACCTCGCTCGACATCTTCGACCACCTCGGCACCTTCGCCATAGAAGATCGTGCCACACCGGCAAATGTCGATGCGATCATCGCGGGAGCTAACGAGACGAACCCGCGGCTCGGAACCATCTTGCGGGCGCTCTCACGCATGACGCTGACGCCGACGATGATCAAAGGCGGCATCAAGTCGAACAGCGTGCCCGAAGTTTTCGAGCTGACGTGCGACGTGCGGACGCTCCCGTTCCAGGACGAGGCGTATGTGCGCAGCCAGCTCGATCAGGTGCTGGACGGCATTCCGGGCGTCGAGTACGACATCGACTACATGTCGGTACCGAACAGTTCGCCGTTCCAGACGGAGCTGGCGGAGGCGATCGGCCGGGCGCAGTCGATCGCCGTGGCGCGTGACGATATTCAATGGGTTCCGGCGATCAGCAACGGCTTTACCGATTCACGTTTCACCCGGAACCTCGGGATCGTGACATACGGCTTCAGCGGCTCACACCCGGACGACGACCCCACACTGTCCAGGGCGCACGGCACAGACGAATCGGTTGGCATCGCCAGCCTGGTTTCGGCCACAAAGTGCATGATCGCGCTGTCCTACGACATGTGCGGCGGGAGCTAGGGGGTCGCCGGATTGCCGCGGGTCGTTGGGGGAGGATGGCAACATGCCCTGGGTGGGGCTAAGCGCGGCTCGTCGGCGGGTGAGTCTCGCTAGCGGCTCCCTCTCCCCGCGGGAGAGGATTAGGGTGAGGGAGAAGAACCGCCTGGGTAGACGCCTGTCGTTAGCACGTGAAACTCTTCGACCAGATCGTCGGCCCGAAGAATCACTTGGACTTCGTCTCCCACCTTAGTTTCGTCATACATGCGTGCGTCCCAGATTGTCTCGTCTGACGAGAGTCCAGCCAGCCCCTTCGTTGTCTGCACGATGACGAAAGGGTGCATGATCCGATCGGGTACAGCGAGATCCCCTCTCCCCAAACGGTATTCGGGTCGGTAGTCCCTGCGCCGCCGGCGCCATTGAATGTCGTTTTTCCCGCTCGGGGTGTAGTACTCAACATTTTTTGAAGTAACGATTCCTCGAATCGTCACGGGCCGAGCTCGTCTCGATGCAAAAATCGCCTGCATGAGGTTCCGCTTGAACTCGACCGCGGCGCGGGTCAACAGAATCGCGCCAGCCGCGGCGATGGGTACACCGAGCCACCATGCCTCAGATGCGATCCAAATAATTACACCGAGAATCGCAGCCAGCGCGCCGACTAGCGCCCATAATCGGCGTCGGTCGATGAGTTCGTCGCGTTCCTCGTTGCCTGGACCGAGATGGGTGTGCAAGGGACTGCCTTTAAGAACGCGATCGCTCGGATGAGAAGGACGCCAAGGCCTTGCCTGTTGGTCGGAATCTTAGACCAGACGATAATTCTAGGATTCCCGCGGACAAACGTAGCTGTCCGGTCAGGATTGGCGTGTTCAGTGTGTTGTATCGTGCGTCGGCGACATGCCTGACGAATACCAGTACCTCGTGATCGGCCGCGGCATCATGGGCGCCGCCGCCGCCATGCACCTCGCCGCCGCGTCCGACGGCGTTGCCGCGCTCGGTCCGACCGAGGCGATGGCGATCGCAGACCCGGTCGTCCCGAAGGCCAGCCACCACGATGCCGGCCGGAACGCTCACTCCCTTGACGAGGACCCGGTGTGGAGCGAACTCGGAGCGCGCTCCGTTGCCCGGTATCGAAATCTCGAACAGGAGACCGGCGTCCGGTTTTTCGACGAGATCGGCTACGTCCGAATTCACCACGACGGGGCGGTCGTGGAGCGCTCGGCGGACAACGCCGAGAGGTTCTCAGGCCGTCGACCCGAAGTGATGTCTGGCGACGAGGCTAACGAACGCTTTCCGTTCTTCCATTTGGAGCAGCGCGAGACCGTCGGCTTCCAGTCCCGTGACGCCGGCCGGATCAACCCGCGCGCCTACGTGGCAGCGATGACCGCCAAAGCCGCCACGCTGGGCGCCGAGATGATCGACGATCATGCGACGGAGATGGCCGTGACCGGTGATGGCGTTCGCATCTCGACCGCCTCCGGCCGCTCGTTAAAGGCGAGCCGCGTCATCGTAGCGACAGGCGCATACGCCACCTTTGACAAGTTGTTGCCCGTTCTCGTCCCGCTCCACGTCCGCGGCAGGACTATCGTGATGGTCCGTGTCGACGACGCGGCGCTCACGGCCCTTGAGGGGATGCCGAGCGTCGGGTGCCACCCCGGCGGGGCGAGGGTGCGGACGTACTGGCATCCGCCGGTCGAGTACCCCGACGGACGGACTTATCTCAAAATTGGCGGCGGTCCGGAAGGGCCAGAGCGGATAGCGAGCCTGGTGGAGCTAAATCGATGGCTCCGCTCCACCGGGGACCCCGCGATGGCGGACGCCTACCGGGCCGAGCTTCAACGCATGATGCCCGGGCTTGATCAAACGGATTCGATCACCGCCGCCTGCGTCACGAGCGAGACGCACTCCCTGCGGCCCTACGCGCAGGCGATCCACGGGGGCAAGGTCGTCATCCTCACCGGTGGCAACGGACATGGAGCGAAGGCGGCCGACGCACTGGGCGAGATCGGCGCGTCGCTTGCGCTTGGCGCGCCGTGGCCCAGTCAGGCCGGCCCCGATCTGTTTGCGCTCCCGGAGGCTGCCCGATGAACGACCCGCCTCGCCCGGCCGACGTCATGGCCGTCGCAGACGCTATCGATGCCGGTTTGAGGGCGGTAGGCGACCCGGAGCGGGGCGGCCGCGACCTCACTTACTTGAAGGCGCCCGCGGGGATCGCCTCGTACGGTATCGGCGTGCCGGAAATGCGAAGCCAGGTCAAGGCGTACCTGCGCGAGAACGGTGAAGCCGAGATCGGCGATCTCGTCGCCGTCGCGGAAAACCTCTGGGCGCGCCCGGTCCACTCGACGCGCGCCTTTGCGGTCGAGATGTTGGAACAAAGGAAAACGAACCTCGGCGTTGAACACATGGAACTCGTGGAGCGGCGGTTCTTGCAAAAAGAAATTCAGGCTCCGTGATCAAGGTTGGAGTCTGACGGACGGGCCATTGTGTGGGATCTCTTAGGGCCTGCGAGGATTTTGCCCGAGGCCGCCGGGACAACTACGCTACTACCCGGAAATATTCCACACCCGCGCGCGCCCGTCCGCTCCCGCGACCGCCAACAGCGAGCCGTCCGGCGACCACGCTGATCCATATACGCCCTTGATCGGGACCTCCATGCGTTCCAACCGTGCGCCGGAGACGGCGTCGTACAGGTACACCGCGTGATCGGCCGTGACCGCCATGCGTGTTCCGTCCGGGCTGAGATTCATCGCGTGCAGCCCGATGCCTGTCGTCTCCGCCACCGGTTCGCTTGACCAATCGCCGCCGACGTAGCGGACTATCCCGCCCTCGGTCCCGAGCGCCCACAGCGTTGATCGGCCGTCGTCCCATGCGAGGCTCGACACGACGCCTCCCGGTCCGGCTATGCGATCTGACTCGCCGCCGTCGGCGGAGTCCCAGAGGTGCAGAAACCCGTCCATGCCGCCCGAAATGAGGGGACCGGACTCCGAAGTGTACGCAACGGCGAACGCGTGCCGTTCATGCCCGCGGCAGACAATCGGCTCACCTCCTTCTGCCGACCAAATCCTGACGGTCCCGTCATACGAACACGATGCCACACGGCGTCCATCCGGCGACCAGGACAGCCCGACGATCGTGTTGCGGTGACCCTTGAACACAGCCCTCTCGACACCGGACGCGACGTCCCACAACCTTACGGTCCGGTCGGTAGAGCCCGAGGCGAGGGTCAACCCGTCGGGCGACTCGGCGAGTACGTTGACGCTCTGCGCGTGCCCCGCCATCTGGCCCAACTCGCTCCAGTCGCCCTCGCCGGCGTTCGGAACGGACCACACCTTGATCGCCGGGTCGAACGCGCCGGTGAACAGGCGTGAGCCGTCTCGCGTGAAGCACACCGTCTGAGCGTGCCGGGGATGGGCCTCGATGACGGCAATAAGATCCATCTTGTTCTATCCGTCTACATCCTTGCCGTCGCCAAGCTTCCAGTTCTCGGCGCGGCCCGTTGGCTTGTAGCCGAGAAGCTCCTTCGCCGGATCGGTCGACCGCCACCGATAGTCGTTCTCCGAGATGGCTCTGTTTCTCAAACGTGTGCGTCATCGAAGGGGTTCGTTACCCAGATCCAGCCTTCTTTCTCTGCTAGCGGCAGATCGACCGGTTGAATCGAATTGCCGTCCATGAAATCGGCCGCCGCAAGGACACATAGCGCTGCATCCAACTGATCGTCATCCTCGACGAGACGGTCATGAAAACGATTTAGATCAACACAACGGGCCAATTTGGTGGCCAGGCTACTTCGTATTTCGCGGGCGGCATCTTTTTTGGCGCGATTGCCTATGTCCTTGTACCCGGTGTCGGTCCAATGCCGAGCCTTTAACGTTGCCGCTGGGTAAACCTCGATCATCTTCGCCTGATTCCACGGCTCCCGTTCCCACGCGAGTTCTATCCTCTGGCCTGTCATGTTACGGAGGTCCTCTATCAGGCACAGCGCTTGGTGTGCGGTTCTTGCGATCTTGTCGGCTCCGACTGACAGCCCACTTTTGCCGATATTTCGCTTAACTGCGCGATCGGTCTCTCGAAGGAACATTTGATCAGCCGGTTCCGCCAAAGCATCGCCGGCTGCGTGAAGGACAAGTCCGGAAGAAAGTGGTTCCGGCCATCCGAGCGGTGCGTCGATTGCGATCAACACTTGGTCCGCACTGTTCGTCCACGCAGCTAGCCCTGTTAGGGCAACTAGGGACAACAAACCGACTGCTGTTAGCCGAGTGACACCGCTCTCGTAACTCGCCAATGCGATTCCGGTATCTTTCGGTTTCACGGCCGCATCGATACCGATCAGCGCGATCGCCATCGCTTACCCCTTTGCATCCTTGCCGTCGCCAAGCTTCCAGTTCTCGGCGCGGCCCGTTGGGCGGTAGCCGAGAAGCTCTTTCGCCGGGTCGGTAGACCGCCAGCGGAAGTCGTTCTCTGAGATGGCGTCGAAGATACCGAACTTCATGTCGTCTGGCGCGCCCAGGAGCCGGTCAACCATCTGCACGGCGTCGGCATGAGACAGGAAGCCAGGGTAGTGGCCTCGGGCCTCCGGGTGGTCGCTTGGCAGTAGCGCCCCGCAGCGCATCGCAAGCATCGACATCCCGTACAGGTCAGACCACAGACGGCAAAGGTTTT
>JAQBUX010000193.1 GCA_027623795.1 Chloroflexota bacterium | reverse complement strand
CGAGGGCGTCGTCGCTGTCCATCGCCGAGAACAGGACGATCATCGCAAGGAGCGCAAGGACCGGTATCGCCGTGATGAGCCGGTTCACTCGTTCAGATCTCACTTGCTTTGTTCCTCAACTCTCGTCGGCCTCCGTACGGCCGTCAGACCTTGCCCGTCTGAGCGCGGCGATCTCTTCCTCAAGCGACTCCCGCGTTAACAACTCTGGAGCGTTCTCGGGGTCTTCTTCATGTCCCAACCGGTCTAGCTGTCTAATCGTCGCCGCCGCCCCGACACGCAACTCAAGGAGTTGGTGTCGATAGTCTTCGTCCGTAATGGTGTTCGCTGAATAATCAGCCTGCAACTGTTTGATCTGTTCGTACAGGTCTGTCCGAAGTCTTGTCAGCCGTTCTAGTTCTTCCGCGTGAACGGCGGACACCGTCGCGCCGGAACGGCGAATAAACGGCAGGACTATGACCACCATGGATACGAGAGCCACCAGGACGCCCAGGGTTATCGACATTCCGCTCCGGTTGACAACCAGATTCACACGCCTACGGGCTGGGCGGGCTGAGGCCTAGACGGGAATCGCGTACGTGCAGGCACAGTCCGCCGCTCAAGTGCGGGCGCCGGCCACAGCGCAATAAGGGTTCCGATGATGAAGATAGGCCCGGACACCCAGAGCCACCATGCAGCCGGGTTGATACTAATCCGCAACACCACGCGGCCGTCCGCGAGGAACTCACTGGGGACGATGTAAAGGTCCTCAAGCCCGGGGTCCAGGTAGCCCGGCAACAGGGGCACGTCTACGAGCGGGTTGTTGTGGACGGCGGCGCGTACGGAGGCGATGTTGAACACCGGGTACAGGGCGCGCCAGGGAGCGAGGGTTGCGATCTGCTCCTCCCCCTTGAACACATTGACGTTGGCCCACTCCGATATCCGGTCAGCGGTTTGCTCACTCTCGACGCCCACGTACTCGACCCGATACTCGTCCAGCGTGAAACTCTCGCCCGGCGCCAGCGCCACATCCGCCCGTTGGTGGAAGAAGTTCGTTCCGATGATCCCGATGCCGAGGGCGATTATCGCGATGTGGACGATGTAACCGCCGTGGCGCGGCCGATTGCCGTTTACCATGCGCCACCACCCGCTTGCGAAGTTATGGCCCGCGCGTCGTTGCGACATCGTTCCCCGGTACCACTCTTCGAACACCGCAGACATGACGAGCGTCAGGGCGCCGAACCCGATTACCGCCCACAGCTCATGCACGCCTGTGATCCAGAGAAGAGCCATCGTCGCGACACCGATGGCGATGGGAATTGTGAGCCAGCGTTGGACGCTCCCCATAGTGGTCCGCCGCCACGGGAGGAGGGGACCGATGCCCATCAGGATCACTATGGCGAGCAGGATCGGCCCGTTGATCTGGTTATACCAGGGCGCCGACACCGTGACGGTCTGGTCGTTCGCAAACTCCGAGAACAACGGGAACAGCACGCCCCACAGCGTTACGAACGCTACCCCGAGGAACAGGAAGTTGTTCACGAGGAACGCGGCCTCACGAGACAGGAAGGATTCGAGCGGACGGTCGCTTTTCAACGCCGGATAGCGCCACAGGAACACGATAAGCGCAAACGCCAGGCTAACGAGCATGAAGCCCAGGAACACGCTGCCTATCGTCGAAGCGCCAAACGAGTGAACCGATACGACGGGGCCACCCCTGTTAATGAACAGTCCGAACTGAGCAAGGACGAACGCCATCGATAACAGGGCGACGTTCCACATCCGGAACATGCCGCGCCGCTTCTGGACCATCACCGAGTGGATGAAGGCCGTGAGGACCAACCAGGGCATGACCGCCACGTTCTCGATCGGGTCCCAGCTCCAGTAGCCACCCCAACCGAGGATCGTGTAAGCCCACCAGGCGCCGATCAGCAGGCCCGCACTCAAGACGGCCCAGACGGCGATAGCGCTCACCCGGGCGGCATCAAGCCACTGGTCACGGGTCTGCCCGGCGATCATCGCCCCGGCGACAAATGCGAACGGGATGGCGATGCCAACCAGCCCCGCCATCTGGAGCGGAGGGTGGATGAACATGCCGGGATGCCTGAGCAACGGGTTGACGCCCACGCCGTCCGTGTCGGCGAACGGCGCCGGAGCGAAAGGATCGGCCAGCAACAGCATCACGGTGACAAAGAACACGACGATGGCCATCAGGATCGCGATCGTGTACGGCCGTGACTGCTCGAGGCGGCGCGGCATGACATAGATCGCCACAATAGACATCGCCGTCAACATGAAGGTGATGTAAAGGAGTGAACCCTCGTTCCCTGCGTACATGGATACCCATGTGAACGCCTGGTCCTGCGCCAGGTTGCTGTGCCCGCGGACGTATTCGATCGAAAAGTCGTGTGAGACGAACGCGTAGACCATTGCGCCCACGGCGACGGCCAGGGCGGTCCCGGCCATGTAGGAGCTCCGACGGGCGCTCATCACGAGATCGGCCGAGCCCATCCGTGCACCGGCCACGGAACCGATTGCGGCGTAGGCCGCCAGCGCCAGCGCCAGCAACAGTGACATCGTGCCGAGGTCTGCCATCTAGGCGCCCGCTCCACTTTGGCCGGCCACCGCATCTGGTCCGTCGTCCATCGAGGGCGGGTAATTCGCCTCTGCGTTTTCGAGCGAGAGATCGCGGTCAACCTCGTCCAGGTATCCCGAAAGATCTTCATCGTTCATCGTGCCCGGGGCACCGGTGGGCATCGTTGTCACGTCAGATCGTCGCATCTGCCTCAAGACGAAGAATAGGGCCACAACCCCGGCTGCGACACCGATCGGCGGCACGACCCATGTCACGAGGTTGAAACCGCTGCGTGGCGGCGATGCGAGCACACCGACTCCGTATCGTGCGACGAAAAAGTCTTTGATCTGACCCTCGTCCTCGCCTTCAAGCAGCTTTTCGCGGAGGATGCGTTTCATGTCCTGGCTGATCTGGACAAAAGACTGGTCAAGCGTCTCGCCGGGACAGATCGGGCAGATCAGTTGAGTCTCAAGGGACTGGGCGCGCTTTTCGAACTCGCGGTCCTGGCCAGGTCCGATTACTGGCGCAGGAGGGTCGCCGTTGGACTGGGCGTGCGCTGGTGTGGGACCCGTCAAAGGGCGGGCGACCGCCAGGATCACGAACAGGGAGGCGGTTACCAAAATGGTGCGGATGATGCTGGCGTAGCTCAAATCGCTAACCGCACCCCGGCACCGTGCTCCGAGGGTCTGGTTATCTCCAAGACGAGTCCCATGCCTTCATGGTATCGCCAGTTAATTCGTCCCGGGGGCTGAGTCGCTCCCGGATAGTTTCTGGATTGGTCTCAGGCTTGCGCCTCAGAGCTACTGGCCGAGACCGGACGCCGAGTTGTCGAAGATATACCTCACGATGTCCCATCGCTCAGCTTCCGACAACAATGGACCGAAGCGTGGCATCACGATGATGCCGCCTGTCACGATTCCGAATACGCCGTCCTCGTTCAGGACTGTCCTGGAAACCTGGAGATTCGGCGGAGCGTTGTACGGAACTCCGTTTTCCTCAGCAAATGCCGAACCGGTAGACGTAATGTGCAGGGCCGCGGGTCCGTCCCCGAGTCCCTGCGCGCCGTGACAGGCCGCGCAGTTAACCCGATACAGCTCCGCGCCCGCTTTGGCGTCGTACGGGTGCGCGATATTCGCGGGCAGGATGTTTGCCACGTCCTCGGCGTTGCCACGGCCGTCGTACACGACCGCGGACTCGACGCCCCCGAGACGTGGAATCTCCTGGGACCGGAACGCCGGGGAGTAGTGCATCTCCGTGAATATCTCGATCGGGTAGGTTCCGCTGTCCTGCACACAGGCGATCGACAGCAACGCGACAGAGGCGAGCGCGAGCAAAACGCGCTTGCGGCCCGTCAACCGGGATCGGGAGCTACCCATGAACTCTGGCGTTCTCAGATTCAAGCCGTTTTGATCTCCAGGGCGCCGGCGGTCTGCAAGACCCCACGCGCCTCTTCAATTCGGTCGTCCCCACACTCGACCACGATGCCGATGTAGCCCTCGGTTATCCGCGTGTCGTACGCGCCCAGGTTCAGGTTCGGCAATCGTGACTCAAATATGATCCCGACAACCGTCGCGACGACCGCACCCAGCATCGTCAACTCATAGGCGATGATCGCCATCGCGAATATCGCCAGGATCGGCTTTCCGCCCGTGACGACCGGGTAGGCGAGCTGAGTGCCCGCCGTGAACAGAATCGCGAGCGTCAGGCCGACGATCGCCCCGAAAAACGGGAATCGAAATAGCCTGTGTTGCGGGACATGCTCGCCAAACGCGCCCTCCGGGTATGGCGTGCCCGTAAGCACGTCAAAGGTCCCCAGGGGGAATCCGGCGGACCTGAGCCCGTCCATGGCGTTGGCGCCCGCGTCGGGAGTGTCGTACAGCCCTAGAACGCTGTTAGCAGCTACCATCGTGCGTTACCTAATCCACTTCTCTGATCACGGCCGGCATGTTCGCGCGTCCTATCTTGACGTCCGTCGTAAAAACCTGGCTTTCCTTGGTTTCGAAGAGCGGTATGAGCGGAAAGAACTTCGAGAACAACAGCATCAACATCAGCACCCACGCGAAGGACCACAGCAGCAGCCCCCATTCCAAGAAACTGACCGTGTACGAGTCCCATGTGAACACGAACGGCTGCTTCCTGGAGAGGCCCGGGACGATGATCAAGAATCGCTCCAGCCACATCCCGATGTTGACCAGGATCGATGTCCAGAACATCAATGCGATGTTATTTCTAACGCGTTTGAAAAACCATAAAGGCACCGGAATGGCGAAGGCCGTCAGGAAGAATATTAAGAAGAGCAGGTTCCACGGCCACTGGAACATCTGCATCTCTCGTAGCGCTCGCTCCGGCGCCTCAAGGCTGTATACGCCGAATATGAGTTCCACGAAGGTGAACCCGAGCCAGCCCGTCGCGACGACGATCAGCAACCGCGCCAGCGCGTCGAAGTGCTCCGGCCGGATGTAGTTGTCCCAGCCCCATAGCCAGCGCATAAGCGCCATCATCGTGACAACGGCGGACACCCCGGAGTGGACGGCGCCGATGACGAAGTAGGGGGCGAAGATCGTGGAGTGCCAGCCTTCAACTGCGGGCGTCACGGCGAAGTCCCACGACACGATGCTGTGGACCGAGACGAAGATCGGCAGCATCAGGGCGGAGAGCAGGATGCCCGCCACGGTCTGTAGCCGCCACTGTCGCGGGTTCCCTCGCCAGCCCAGCGAGGCCACGGTGTAGAAGGAATGCTTCCAACCGGTGGTCCTGTCACGCAGCACGCCAAGGTCAGGTAGCAGGGCGACGTACAGGAACAGCGTGCTACCGGTCAGATAGGTGCCGATCGCAAACGGGTCCCACACGAGCGGTGAGCGGGCGTTCGGGAAGATACCGCGTGCGAAGTCGTACGGGGTGATCCAGTAGAAGATGCGCCAGGGTCGTCCGGCGTGGATGAGCGGAAACGCAAGGGCGGTCAGGAGCGAGAAGACTGTCAGCAACTCCGCCGCACGGGTGACGGGTCGACGCCACTCCGCCTGCGTAAGCCGGAGGATGGCGGAGATCATGATTCCGGCGTGACTGATGCCGACCCAGAACACAAAGGTCGTGATGAACAGGCCCCAGTAGACCGGCCGATTCAGGCCGGTCACGCCAAGGCCTTCCTTGAACATGATGCCCATCAGCACGAAGCCGAATAGCACCACGACCAAC
>JAQBUX010000006.1 GCA_027623795.1 Chloroflexota bacterium | reverse complement strand
CCCCGCCCGAGGGCGGATAGCCATACGCCCCTACGGTGTGGCGGCTGGCCTGTCCTGAGGTGTGTCGGAGGGGGCTGGCGTTCATGTTGTCCTGCGTACCGATCGTACCGATCTCAAATCCATCCCGTCAGGAAGCTCCACCAGTCAGCGACGACGTCGGTCGCCACATAATTGTCGAGCCATTTGGCCCCGTGCAGTGTGTACTCCTGGAACATTTTCAGGGCCAGAAGCAGGAACAGCTAACCCGCGAGCCGCTTCTGGGTGAAGGCGTACCCCGGCCACCAGTGTTTGAGTGCAGCGATAAATACGAACCAGAACTCGAAAAGGTTCGGGAAAGCCAGAAGCACCGTGCGGGACGAAGTCGCCTCGAACGCCACCAGTCCGACGAGCCTGAAGCTGAACAGCCCTATAGCCACGGTCCGGGCCACTCCGTCCCAGCGGAGCGCAACCACCAGAAAGGTGACCATGTAGGCGAGGTCCGCCCACTTGTCGAACTGCTGGTAGTCGCCCACACCGCCCAGGTCGAGCAGGTTCTTCTGGAACAGGTCCGAGAAGTCGACCAGGATCGCGATCAACGCGTCGGCGAACGCCCATCGCAGAACGGGTAGCGAGCCAGCCACCCGGACGAGGCCGATCACGAGCGTCTCAAGCGTGAACGCCACAAAGAGAAGTCTAGCGACTGCCCTTTGCTGGTATGTGGCGAGGGCGTTCACGCCATCATGGGACGCCCTCGCCACACCTGCGGGTCAACTCCACATGATGGAGACGCCCTCATCACCGCCAACACCCCGGTTCCGGGTGTGCTGTGGTCATGCGGCGTTACAATCTGGCTGCGCCAGCTCGGGCGTTGTATTCGAATCACTCGAAGGGGAGAGAACTGCGTCCATGAAGTACCGACGTCTTGGCAGCTCCGGGCTGCTCGTGTCCAACATCGGCCTTGGAACCAACAACTTCGGCGAGATGCTGGGCCGGATGGACTACGAATCTGCGAAAAGGGCGTTGGACGCCTGTCATGACAACGGCATCAACTTCATTGACACATCAGACTCGTACTCCGGGGGCATCTCCGAGGACTTCATCGGCCGGGGGGTCAAGGAGTATCGGCAGGATGTCATCATCGGCACGAAGGCCGGTATGCCGTGGGCGGGAGGCCCGAACAGGGACGGCCTGTCTGCCGCCCACCTGAAGTACTCGGTGGACAACAGCCTCCGGCGTCTGCAGACCGACTACATCGACCTGTACCAGATGCACATCGCCGACCCGCTAACGCCGATCGAAGAGACTCTGAGGGCGCTGGACGACATCGTGTCCGCGGGCAAGGTGCGCTACATCGGCTGTTCCAACTTCATGGCGTGGGAGATGGTCGAGGCCATCCAGGTGTCGCGGCGCTACGGTTGGCCGGAGTTTGTCAGCAATCAGCCCGAGTACTCGATGTTGAAACGCGATGTGGAGATTGAACTCATCCACTCCAGCGCGAAGTACCAGACCGGGATTCTGCCCTACTTCCCGCTCGCCTCAGGATTCCTGACCGGCAAGTACAAACGCGGCGCCGATCTGCCTGAGGGAACCCGGCTGGCGGGGACTCAGCGGATGGCGGACGCGCAGCTTACCGACGCCAACTTTGACGTGCTTGAGGCTCTCGAGTCGTTCGCCGGTGAACACGGCCACTCCATGGTGGAATTGGCGTTTGCATGGCTGCTTGCGCACCCGGAAGTGTCGTCGGTGATCGCCGGCGCGACTCGGGTCGAGCAGATCGAGCAGAACGCCGCTGCAAGCGACTGGGAGCTGACGAGCGAGGAGATGTCTGAGCTGGACGCGATTCTGCCGGGCACTCCCGGAGCCGGAGTTGGCAACCTCCCGCGAAGGCGCGGCCTCTAGCTTCGACGGGGCGCCGGCCTTCAACGAAAATCGGGGACGACGTTGGCTGAAGCCCGACACATACTCGCGATCGACCAGGGCACGACAAGCACACGGGCGATCGTGTTCGACGGCGAGGCGCGCCCGGTAGCGTCGTCGCAGGTGGACCTGCGTCAGCATTACCCGCGGCCCGGTTGGGTGGAGCACGACGCGTCCGACATCTACCGGGACGCCCGGGCGGTCGCCATCGAGGCGGTCGAAAAATCGGGTGTCGGCATGGCGGGGATCGCTGCGATCGGGATCACCAATCAGCGTGAGACCGTCGTCGTGTGGGACCGGGCGACCGGTGAACCCGTGTCGAACGCGATCGTGTGGCAGTGCAGGCGTACGGCAGACGCGTGCGCCGAGCTGGTCCGTCAGGGGCGTTCTGGAGACATACGCGACCGCACGGGACTCGTGGTCGATCCCTATTTCTCGGCCACAAAGTTGCGCTGGCTGCTCGACCGCATCCCCGATGGTCAGCGCAGGGCTGAGGCCGGGGATCTGTGCTTCGGCACCGTCGATTCGTGGTTGTTGTTTCGGCTCTCGGGGCGTCGCTCTCATGTCACAGATGTCACCAACGCTTCACGAACGATGCTGCTGAACATCCACGATCTTGAGTGGGACTCATCGCTACTGGAGCTATTTGGAGTGCCGCGGGCGATGCTGCCCGAGGTTCGGCCCTCCGCGGGAGACTTCGCGGTTACGGACGCTACGGAACTCGGCGCTGAGCTACCGGTGACCGGTGTCGCGGGTGACCAGCACGCGGCGCTCTACGGCCAGGCCTGTTTCAGCAAGGGCATGACCAAGTGCACGTACGGCACCGGCGCGTTTGTGCTGACAAATGCCGGTTCCAGCCCGCCGGCGTCGACGGATGGCATTCTGTCCACGGTCGGCTGGCAGGTCGGATCGAGACGGACCTACGCCAGCGAGGGCGGAGTTTTCGTGACTGGGGCGGCGGTGCAGTGGTTGCGTGACGGCCTCGGCGTGGTCGCCTCCGCGGAAGAGACGGACGATATGGCCCTGACGCTGTCAGACAACGGCGGGGTGTACATGGTGCCGGCATTTGTGGGGCTCGGGGCGCCGCACTGGGACCCGGACGCACGCGGCATCATCACCGGTTTGACGCGCGGCTCGTCGCGTGAACACCTCGCTCGGGCGGCGCTGGAGGCGACGGCGTACCAGGTGCGCGACGTGATTCGGGCGATGTCGGGGTCCGGAGTGCGATCGTCTTCTCCGTTGCGGGTCGACGGGGGACAGACGGCCAGCCGGTTCCTGATGCAGTTCCAGGCGGACATCATCGACCGGCCGGTCGAGGTGTCCGACGTGAGCGAGACGACGGCCCTCGGCGCCGCCTTTCTGGCCGGCCGCGGCGCAGGAATGTGGCGCAGCGAGGCGGAGATCGGAAGGCTCTGGCGGGCCGGGGCGCGATATGAGCCGGAGATGGCGGCGGGTGAGCGCGCTCGCCTTATCGCGGGCTGGTACGACGCGGTGGGCCGCGCGCGTAGCGTCGCCGGGTGATACGTGCTGCGCGACGCAAGCCCGTTATGGGCGAGCCGTCCTGATGGGAGGCTCTGCGTCACCACCGCGCGTGCCGCGAGCCGAGATTGAACCCCTCAGCCTGGACTACGCGGCCGTCTCCTGGGCAGGTTGGGTCGAAGCGTCTTCCTCGCCGGTCTCTGCTTCGCCGTCCGGTATGGCCACCGGGGCATCACTGACCATCGCGGCGTCGCTTGCCCCGGCATCAAACTCGGCCAGGTCAAATAGCTCAGCGCTCGCCATGAATCGGCCTGAACCAAGGATCTCTGTCCAGCCACCGACGACAAGCACCGTGCCGTCCGGAAGAAGGGACGCCGTGTGCCACAGCCGGGCGGACGCCATGCGGCCCGCAGCCATCCAGGGGCTTTTCGAGCCCTTGACCGGGTCCCAGATATCTGCCGTTGAGAGGGACATGAACTTCCCGGCCCGGCCTCCGACGACCAGGATCCTGCCGTCCTTCAACGTGACTGCGCTGTGGACGTACCGCGCCTCACCCATCTTGCCGATCTTCGCCCACTTTCGGGTTCCCGGCTTATAAAGCTCCGCCGTGTTCGACACGCTGTCCCCACTCCATCCGCCGGCCATGAGCACCCGACCGTCTGTTAGCACGGTGGCGGTGTGCAGGTAGCGGGGCGAGCTCATCTCCCCGGCGGACCCCCAGGCATCGGTCGAGGGGTCGTATATCTCGGCCGCGACCAGTCGCCCGTCGCCCGACCATCCGCCTGCGGCGAGCACGCGTCCGTCACTCATCGTCACGGTGGTGTGGCCGCGTCTCGGCTCGTGCATCCTGGTGATTTCGGCCCATTCACCGGACTTCGGGTCCCAGATTTCGGCGGTCGGGAATATATTGTTTCCATCCCATCCGCCCGACACGAGTACGCGGCCATCCTGCAAGAGCGCGAGGGTGTGCTCGGCGCGCGCCGTACCCATCTCGCCCGTCGGAACGCTGGTCCCGGACGCGGGGTCAAAAAGCTCTGTTTCGGCGAGGACGGTCTGTCCGGACCGGCCGCCGGCAATTAAGACCTTTCCGTTTTCGAGCAGCATGGACCGATGGTCGAAACGCGGGATATTCATCGATCCCGACGGATTCCAGGATTTCTTCGCATGGTCATAGATCTCGATCGGACCAACGGGCGCCACGCCGTCCCACCCGCCGACGATGGCGATACGGCCGTCCTTTAGCGTCGTGGCGGTGTGGACGTATCTCTCGTGCGCCATTCGGCCCGCCTGGGACCATTCATCGCTCGCCGGGTCAAACTCTTGCGTGGAGTTGGCGACGTTGTCGTTCACGTACCCGCCGGCCAGAAGTACGCGTCCGTCGGCGAGCAGGCTGGCGGTGTGCCACAGTGGCGCCGACTCCGGGCTGGCCGCTAGCGACCACCGATTTGATACCGAGTCGTAAATCTCGGTTGAAAGAAGTTCGACCTCTTCGTCCATGCCGCCGGTTACGACGACACGGCCGTCCGGAAGCACGGTGGCTGAGTGCTGGGACCTCGGATCGGTGAGCACACCGGCATCGGTCCAGTCCCCGCGAAACGGGTCGAGAATCGCCGCCGAACTTATAGGATCGCCATCTTCGTCCTCTCCGCCGACAACGAGAAGACGTCCGTTATGGAGGACCGAGACCGTGTGGCGACTCCGCGCCACTTTCATCGGCACGCCGGGAGACCAGGAGTTTCTGGTCGGGTTGAATATCTCCAGGGACGCTTCACGTCCGTTTTCACCGAGGCCGCCGATTATCACGGCGCTGCCGGATGGCAGACCTATCATCACCGCCTCGGCGCGGGAGTGGGCCATCGCTCCGACTCTTGTCCACTCTTTTGTGCTCGGATCGTAAAGCTCGGCAGAAGCTTCGATTCCCTGTTCCCCGTATCCTCCCGAGACGAGAATCTTTCCGTCCCGCATCAAGGTGGCCGAGTGACCGGCCCTTTTCGTCAACATGCTGCCCGTGATCGACCAGCTATTCGATTCCGGGTCGTACGTCTCACACGCGTCGAAGGGCTCCAGGTTTTTGTATCCACCAGCGACGAGCACCCCACCGTCCCCCAGCACCGTGGCCGTATGGCGCGTCCGGGGGTGCGTTAGCGAGCCCGCGCTAGCCCACCGGTTTTCGAAGGCGTCGAACACCTCGGCCGTGCCACTTTCACGCTGGCCCCCCGCCACAAGAACCCTGCCGTCCTTAAGCGTCGTTGCGGTGTGCTCCGCGCGCGCTGTCGCGAGGGCCTGCCCGGAGCGCCACTCACCTGCAGGCATGACGTACCCGACGCCGCCTTTCTTCCGGGGCTTCGGGCCTTCAGGATCAGCCGGATCGCGCCGTTTCTTGCGTTTTCCTGGCTCCGTTTCCGGTTCGTTGATGGCGATGACGGCGCCATCAAGGGCGGCGGACATGTCCGTCACGGACTGGAATCGCTGCGCCGGGTCCTTCGCCATGGCGATCATGATCAAGTCTGAAATTCGCTCAGGGAGATCGGCGCGGATTTCGCTCGGGCGCGGGGGATCGTCGCCGATCTGGGCGCGGACGATAGGACCCGGCTCGAGTCCGTCGAAGGGCGCCTTGCCGGAGAACAGGTGATACAGAAGGCAGCCGGCGCCGTAAACATCGGTCCGGGTGTCGATCGCGTGATCCCGGGCCTGTTCAGGCGAGATGTAGTGGAGCAGGACGGCCTGAACACCGCCGCGATCGATCGCTGTGGAGATGTCGGCGGTTTGGATCATTCCGAAGTCGGCCAGCTTGGCCTGTCCGTCGGTGCCCATGAGGACGTTGGACGGTTTCAGGGCGCTGTGCAGAACTCCTGCGCCGTGGGCGGCGGCAAGCCCGGCGAGGACCTGCTTGCTCAGCTCGATGGCTCGCTCAAGGCTGATCGGCTCCGGGAGTCCGACGATGGTCCGAAGATCGTCGGACAGGAACTCCTGGGCGGCGTAAGGCGCGCCTTCGTGCTTGCCGACGGTAAAAATGCGGACCAGGTTTGGGTGGTCTATGCCGGCGATCGTCTCGGCAGTGGCCTCAAAGCGTTGAGAGAAACTGAAGTCGCCCGCCAAATCTTCGTTCAGTAATTTGAGCGCGACCATCTGGCTTGAGGACGGGTCGAAGGTCCGGAATACCCTGGAATGCCCTTCGCCGCTGAGGTCTTCCAGGACGTTGTACTTGCCAATTCGGCGGGATGTGTCCGTTGTGTCCACCATCGCTGGCCGCGGGCCTCCATCTGCCTGACGCACTTCAATGAGGTCAAAAGCCCGACCCGGCGGGAGTGGCGGCCAGACCGCTTAACTATCGTCCCGGAAGCCGTGAATCCGATCTCTGAGCCGTATGGGACCATCGTGACACCTCGCATGAAGCGATTCGTCGGCACGAACCCCAACCGTCGCGCGTACAAACCGACGGAACATGGCTTTGCCTCCGGGGCAACCGGGCACGGCACTGGCCGCGGTTCAGGCGGCCGCGTCCAGGATCTCGACTGAGTCCAGGAAGTGGCCGCCTCCCAACACCTCCGCGTACCCGCCCGCAGCCAGAACGCGCCCATCCCGGAGTAATGATGTCGTGTGCCACGTTCGGGCTTGCGCCATGCGCCCGGCCTGAACCCAGCCGCGCGTCGCCGGGTCGAATACCTCGGCGGTCGCGACACATGCGTAGTCGTCAGCACGGCCTCCTGCTACGACCACGGTGCCGTCTTCGCGGAGCACGGCCGAGTGGAGGTAACGGGCACGGGCCATATCGCCGACCTGCGCCCATGTGCCAGCCAGGGGGCTGAACACCTCGCACATCGCAAGGGCGCCGTCGTCGGCGATGCCCCCGGCGATCAGCGCTCGTCCGTCCTTTAGAAGCACCGACACGTGGTTGAAACGGGAGTGCGACATCGGCGCTATCTTGGTCCACTTATTCCTGGCCGGATCGTACAACTCCGCCGTCTCAAGGAACCCGGAGCCATCCCATCCTCCGGTCACGAGCACGCGACCGTCGATCAAGGCGACCGCGCTGTGGCAGCGCCTGTTCCTGAGCATGCGCTCGGCGGGATGCCATTTACCTGCCGCAGGATCGAAAAGGTATGCGGCGTTGGAGATCTTCTCGGCGTTCCAGCCTCCGGCCACGAGAACGGTCCCGTCCCGCAAGCGCGTCGCTGAGTGTTCCGTTACGGCGACGGGCGTTTCTCCGGCGGATTGCCACGTCCCGCGAGACGGGCTGTATATTTCGGCCGACGCGAGAACGCGGTCCCCGTTCCGGCCGCCAACGTCAAGCGTTCGGCCGTCGTCCAGTTCAACGGACAGATGGTCGAATCGGCCCTCGATCATGGCGCCCGTGTCTTCCCACCGTCCGTCCGATGGCCGGTACAAGACAGCGGAGTCCAGCGTGCCGTCCTGGTTGTAGCCGCCGCCCACCAGGAGGTCTCCGTCTGGCAAGGTGGAGACGGTGTGGGAATATCGGCGAATCTTCAACTTCGGCGGCGCCGCCCATCCGCCGCTCGAGGGATCGAAAAGCTCACAGATCGAGCGGGTTGCTCCGTCCGCGTAGCCCCCTGCGATGAGGACCCGGCCGTCTGGCAACAGGTGAGATGTGTGCCACATGCGGGCCTGTTTGAAAAACCCCGCTGACTCCCACTTCGCTGAGTACGGCTCGTAAATCTCGGCGCTCGCGAGTGCACGGGTTCCGCCGTAACCGCCGGTGACGAGCACCCTTCCATCGTCCAGCAGCGCGGACGAGTGGTCGTAGCGTTCACCCTCCATAGGGGAGACCGGTTCCCATAGCGCCGCGCCGGGTCTGAACACCTCAGCCGTGCGCATCTTTCCTCCGGCATCGTCTTCACCACCGGCAACCAGAACTTCGCCATTGAGGAGCATCGTCGCCGTGTGACGCCAGCGCGGGGCTTCCATCGAGTGGGTCCCGGTCCATGTCCCCTGACGCGGATCGAAAATCTCTGCGGTCGACTGGTTCCCTTCTTCCGAAAACCCTCCGGCGACGAGGACCCTTCCGTCCTTGAGCCGCGTCGCCGTGTGGCGAACGCGATCACCGCCCATCGGATCTACGGCGGTCCATGTGTCGGACTCGTGATCGTATAGCTCGCCGGATTTCAAGACGCCCTGTGATCCGAGTCCGCCGCAAATCAGCACCTTGCCGTCATCGAGGAGGGTCGCCGTGTGTTCCGCACGGGCGTCCGACATCGCCGCCGCTTCCGACCATGCTCGTTTGCGCGGGTCGAACAGCGCCGTCGTGGCCAACGGCTCGGTCGCCGTGTACCCGCCGGCGATCAGGATGTTGCCGTCCGGAAGCACGGTCGCAGTAGGCCACGTACGCGCTTCCGGCGCGGCCGCCGCCGGCAGCCACAGCTCCATCTCCGGGTCGTACATCTCGTAAGTGCTCACGCCGCCGCGCCCGCCAAAAATCAACATCTGTCCGCTGGATAACATGACCGAAGCGTGCTCAGCACGCGGCTCAGTGACTTCGCCGGCCTCCAGCCATGTGCCCGGGTTTGGCGCGGTCGATGGAGGCGGTGGCGGGCCGTCGAGGCCGCCGGAATCGTTTACCGGGGCTTTCCTGCGAACGACGGGCGCATCTTCGCCGGAAGCGACCGCCTTGCGAACATCGCTGCCCTCCGCCTGCGATGCGATGCCGTCTAACTGTTCGGCGAGCTCTGCCATTGATGACGGCCTGCGTCCCGGGCTCTTTTCCAGGCAGGACATTACGAGTTTGGCGAACCTGACTTTGAGATCTGAACGGAATGTCCTGATGGACTCCGGTTCTGTTCCCGCGTGGGCCGCCAGCAACGCCCGAGGGTCCGCGATATTGAACACCGGCCGTCCGGCGAGCATGTGGTAGAGGAGGGCGCCCAGGGCGTAGATATCCCTCGACCGTACCGCCGGACTGCCCGTCGCCTGCTCGGGCGAGAAGTACGGTAGCCGGCCCGCCGGCCGCGACAACGCGGCCGCTCCGAAGTCAGACACTTTGGAGATGCCGTCCGTTCCGACGAGCACATTGTGGGGCGAAAGACCCCCGTGGATCAGTCCCGCGTCGTGCGCCGTCGCGACACCGCTGGCGATCTCCGACGCGAAGCGCGCCGCCTGCGCGAAAGACATCTGGCCGCTGAACTCCAGGTTGATCTCCATGCTCTGGGGCAGGAGTTCCGTCGCTATGTAGAACCGTCCATCTTCCCCACCTATGTCGAACACGCGGAGGACGTTCGGATGGTGCAGGGTAGCGGTCTGGTTGGAGGCTTCGAGCAGCCCGCGCAACCGGTCAGGGTCCGCAAGCAGGCCGGCGTTGGTCACGCGCAAGGCTAGCGACCGGCCATCGGCGGAGTTGATCGCTTTGTACACCGACGTCATCGGCGTTTCGGCAACCGGCTCGACGAGCCTGTAGGGGCCTAGCCGTTGTGCGTCCGGGGCGGTTTCTCCGGGCGTCAGCTGGGTGGACATTAGCTGGCCTTTGCTCCGCGTTGGATGGCGTTATGGCGGGCGCTGGCGGTGGTTCAAGCGTGGCAGAGTCCGGTAGCGGAACGGCAGCACCCGGTCCCGATTCTGCAATCGGAAGAAAGCTGTAGCGACTGGTCCTGCAAGGAAACGGGGATGCAGCAATTACCTGCCCGTTAGCCCGAGCTAGCCACAGGTCAGGTACTGGATCAGCGCCGGTCCGGGATTCAACAACCACGATGATGTGCTGGACCCGCGGCGTCGGCGGTTCCGCTCCTCAACCGATCAACGCCGTATTCAACGCGGCGCGTCGGTCAGCCCGGCCGGGCTGACCGACGCATTCAGGGCGCGCTCGAGACGGCTGCGGGCCTCGACGGCGATCTCGTGCATCCGGGGGTTCTCGGTCACCCGGGCCATGAGCGCGGGATCGATGACGGACACCACTGCTCCGTCAGGCTCGGCGTACACGATCACGTTGCAGGGCAGTAGCAGCCCGAGATCGATCTCCGCCTCCAGCCCGCGGTGCGCAAGCGTAGGGTTGCAGGCTCCCAGGATGACGTACGGCCGAAAATCGACGCCGAGTTTCGCCTCCAGCGTCTCCTTCACGTCAATCCGTGTCAGGATGCCGAATCCCTGTTCCGAGAGCGCGAGGGTGATGGCCGCAACGGCGTCATCAAACTCGAGTGCCGTCTTGATCCGCATTCCGTACGAAGTCGTTCCCATCCATTCCTCCATCGATCTCACCGGGTCTATTTGTTCGGCCGTTCAGGGACATCGATTCGATAGTACGACCCAGGACAACGGTGCTCCGTGAGGACCGCGTGTAGTATGGCCGCGGTCACGAGTTGAGCGGTTTGTATCAGAACGATTCCGGAGGTCGGAATGAACCCGAGTAAAAGTCTCCCGGATCACGTTATAGATCGCATCCCCGGCCGTTACACGAGCTGCGACACGATGGTGTCGATCGGTGGAGCCTCGAAGGGCGGGCAGACGCTCTTTGCGAAGAATAGCGACCGGCCATCGCACGAGGCCCAACCCCTCGAGTTACATGCCGCGACCTCGTCCGCTCGTCCCGGCACACAGTTCGTGGATATCGACGGCGCGTCCCCCGCTCACCGGCATGTCGGTTCGCGGCCAGACTGGTGCTGGGGTTACGAGCACGGGTTCAATGAGCACCAGGTCGTGATCGGGAACGAGGCTCTTCCGTCGCTCCTTCCGGAGGCCGGCGAAGGAAAGCTGATCGGCATGGAGGTACTTCGTCTGGCGTTGGAGCGCGGCGCGAGCGCGAGAGAGTCGGTCGATGTGATCACGGGACTCGTGGAGAAGTACGGCCAGGGCAAGTTCAGCAACGACGCCGGAGTGCGGACGTACGACAACATCTACCTCGTCGCCGACCCGCAAGAAGCGTTCGTCGTCGAGGCGGTGGGACACGAATGGGCGGTTCGTCCGGCGTCCGGCGCGCACAGCGTCAGCAACGTCAGCGCCATGGACGGCGAAGTGCGGTTGTCACCGGGGGCTGAGGCGCAGGCGGCCCGGCATGGTCTGTTTGAGGTGGGACGCGGAGACGCCTTCGACTGGACTGCGGCGTACTCCGCGGTGAACGACGCAACGTCGGGCGCGCGCCGACAATCCCGGTCGTCCTCGATACTTGAGTACCACACCGGTGAGATCGATTTCGGCAAGTTGATGCTCACGCTGTCCGATCACGGCGCGCCGGAGGGTGAGCCCGGAAAGTTTGAGCCGGTTCCGGGCGATCTCAGGGGCATCTGTACGCATCCGCAATATGAAGGCGGAGCCACGACAGCGAGCCTCATAGCCGATCTGTGCGCGGACGGCTCACGGTTGCCGGTTTACTGGTGTGGCATGTACTTGCCGTGCATGGCGCTGTTCTTCCCGGTATTTATCGAGGGCGACCTGCCGGAGGCGCTATCGGTTGGCGGCAGTAGCTCTTCGCCGGGCAGCCCATGGTGGATGTTCCACGATCTCGCTCAGGAAGGTCTCGCCGGAGGCTACGACAGAATGAAGGAGATCCACGAAGGCTGGTGGGACCTCCAGAAAGGGCTGTTCGGGTCGGCGTACGACATGGCCGCGCGCGGCCGGGCGATGATCAATGCCCGGGAGCCCAAGGCCGCGGCCGATCTACTCGGCGGATACATGGCGGACAACACCGAACGCATGTTGTTTGTCGGGCGTGAGATGCTCAAATCTGGCGCAGTCCGGACGCGTTGACGGAGTTCAATCGAAGGGACGCTTTGCTCGCAGCTATAACTGCATGCGGCGCGGCGGCCGAGGTTTTGCTGGCACGATTTCGCGAGGCGGACGGATCTCCGCTTGAACGAAGCTTCAAATCGGATGGCGGTATCGTTACCGATGCCGATCTTGCGGCAGACGCGGCGATCTCAAATGCACTCAGGGCGTACGACGTGTCAGACCGGATCGTCTCGGAGGAGAGCGTGTCCGGGGCTGAGGGTTCGGACCTCCACTGGGCTGTGGATCCGTTGTGTGGCACGGCGCCGTATGCGGCGGGGCTCGGCACGTGGGGCGTCAACGTGGCTTTGATGGATCGTTCGGTCCCCGTACTGGGCGCGATCACGGTTCCCACGATGCGCGAGACGTTGACCTCCGTCCGCGGCCGCGGGGTGTCCCGGAACGGTAAACCATGGTCACCCGGGCCGCCGGTCGGCAAGTTGTCGGAGCAGCTTGTAGACCTTGAGATTGGCGGCCCGGAAATTTCGGCTGAGATGATGTCCAACGGCAGCCTCCGCTGGGTACGCGGTGTGGATCACACGACGACGTACGCTTCGATGGCGTACCCGCTGAGCCAGCTTTGCCTGGGGCGGCTTGCGGGCGTGGTCGCGTACTCGGTGGGCGGGGTGCATGTAGCGGCTGGACTGGCCATTGCCGAAGAACTTGGTATTAATGTCACTGACGGGAACGGGGATGCGCTTGACTGGGTTCGCCATGGCGACGGTCCGTTCCCGGTGATGATCGCCGCATGGCCCGATGCCCACACGAGACTGTTGGATCTGATGCATGACGACGGGTGAGGCTCCGAGAATAGCGCCGGGTCCGGTCCCCGCGATCACTCCGGAGACGGCTCGGGAGCGTTATCCGGTCACGCCGTGGTCTGTGCAGCGGCTGTACAGGCCGTTCATATGGGCGTCACTCCTCGTTGCCCTCATATACGGATTCGGTACCGGCGCCGGGATGATGCTAGCCCCCGCATTTGGCATCGACCGCGGCCTCTGGTGGATCGTCCACGGCCAGGCGCACGGGGTGGCGCAGATCTTCGGATGGGGCGGCCTCTTCATGATGGGCGTCTCTTTCCACGTTGTCCCGAGGTTCCGGAACGGCCCGATGGACTTCCCGTGGCCCCAGCGCGCGGTCCTCACACTGGTGGTGATCGGCATCACGCTTCGGTTCTTTGGCCAGTCACTGCATCGCCGCTCGTTCAGTCCCGAGCTGTTGGATGCGTCCGGCGTGGTGTTGCTGGCGGGCGTGCTGATCTACGCGATCGTGATCGGTCGCGCCCTGTTGCGCGGCCAGAACAAGCGGTCGCACACGGAGGCATGGCTGTGGTCGGCAGTCGTCTGGGCGGTGATCGCCGCGGCGCTCCATGCGCGGATCGTCTTTCGAATGGCTGACACGGACGCCGTCGCGGCGCCCGGGCTATGGAACTTTGCGCTGGTGAATGCGGGACTCGTCGGATTTCTCGTCCTCTTCATCCTCGGGATCAGCACGAGGGCGATAGTCGGGTTCCTGAGCCTCAAGCCGACATATCGATGGCTTTCCATGATGGCGTTGGCGCTCCTGAATGTGGGGACCGGGTGGTACGTACTGGCGCGTTACCGTGAGGTATCTGACGAGTGGACGGCGCCCGGGTTGCTGCTCCAGGCGGCCGGCTTTGTGGTGTTCGTGATCGCGCTTCGTGTTTTCGAGTCACCTGCGCGGAAGAGCGATTATTTCGAGGGCACGTACACGCGCTACGCGTGGTTCATCCGCTCGGCGTTCGGCTGGCTCCTTGTCGCCGCCGCGCTGATCGCGCTGGACGCCATCGGCATGCTCGCCGCCGATCCGATCCTCGGCGCTCCCCTTGCGGCGCCGATAACCCACGTCCTGACACTGGGCTTTGTGACGATGGTCATCTTTGGCGTGGGCATCCGGATGTTGACGCTGTTCGAGGGCTCGGAAGCGCCGATGCACTGGTTGCTCGACGCTGCGTTCGTGGCGCTCAACGCGGGCGTGTTGCTGCGGGTGGCGTTCGGGTTCGGGTCGTTCTCAGGGGCTGACCAGTTCCAGGGAGTGTCCGGTGCGCTAGGTTTGTTCTCGTTGATAGCGTTTGCGATCGTTTTAAGGCGGACTTTTTCGCCGGCCCAGAAAGCCAAATATACGCGCCGCGCAGCAGCCGCCGGCTTGCAAAGCTTTGCGCGACTGAACATTGGAGCCCCCGGCAGAGGCGCTGGAGGCAGACCTGCCGGGGACTGAGCCGCCGGACTTTTTGAGGCCCAATTTGATTAGAGGAGACCAACAGTGAGCGCGGACAACAAGCCGAAAATACTCCCGCTGGACGAGGGCTGGGAGCGGGCGGTCGCAGTCGCCGCTCACCCGGACGACCTTGAGTACGGGATGGCGTCGGCGATCGCACGGTGGACGGATCAGGGTAAGGAGATCACTTATCTGCTGGTGACCCGCGGGGAGGCGGGAATCGACGGGATGCATCCGAACGACGCCGGCCCCTTACGGGAGGGCGAAGAGGTGGCGGGAGCGGCAAAGGTCGGCGTTACGACGGTCGACTTCCTCGATTACCGGGACGGCGTTATCGAGTACGGGATGGACCTTCGACGCGACATTACGCGGGCGTTTCGGAAGTACCGGCCCCAGATCGTGATCAGCGGCAATCATCGGTTGCTGTTCCCGAACGGGAGGCTAAATATGGCGGACCACCGATGGACCGGACTAGCCGTGCTGGACGCCGCCCGGGACGCCGGTAATCGTTGGATCTTTCCTGAGCTTCTCGAAGAGGGGTTCGAGCCGTGGGACGGAATCACCTCGGTGCTGACAGGCGGGTCGACAAGCCCGACACATGGCGTCGATGTCGGCGACACGCTTGAGCGCGGCATCGCTTCATTGAAGGAGCACAAGGCTTACATAGACGGACTGTCACAGGAGTTCGATCCCGAACAGTTCCTGACGTGGGGCGCGGCGGCAGCCGGTGAGCGGTTGGGCGTCGACTATGCCGTGATGTTTGAGGTGATCGGGATTTAGGTGGCGAATGGCTGCCGGCTGCCGGGCGGTCCGTGGAGCCTTATTTCAATTGAACGCCGGAAAATGGAATAACAGATCGGTTATGTTCACCGACGCAAATAAGGGCAGGGTGGCGTCGACTGCGGATCGTGCATCACTCAGCGCCGCCGCTCCGTTGTGGAAACTCGACGTCTCCTTGACTCGGTTACGGGCGCGGCATAGTCTCGCCCGGCGACATTCAACACCTGAAACTCGGTTCACCCGCGAATCGCCACAAGAGGAAATCCATGGGACACATCGTTAATCACGTTCACCTCAAGTCCGCCGACCCCAAGAAGACGGCCGACTGGTTCGTCGAGGCGTTCGGCGTCGAGATCCGCGGCGACGACCTTCGTGAAGCTGGAGGCGATCGGTTCCTGCGCTGCTTCGATGGCAACGGGTTCAACATCAACATTTCCGGCCAGCGCGACAAGCTCGGCGAGAAGCTGGGGCCGGCAAGCGCCGAGCCACGCTTCGGTCTGGAGCACTTCGGGTTCGATGTCGACAACATGGACACCGAACTTGAACGCCTCACCGGCCTCGGCGCGGTGTTGAAAGAGGGTCCGATCGAGGCCGGCGGCGGTCTGAAGATCGCATTCATCGCGGTGCCCGGCGATATCCGGATTGAGCTGATTCAGCGCGGCTAGGCGCCGGCAGGTTTTGTAACGAAACGCCCGGGCTCCGCGCCCGGGCGTTTTTCTTTATGCACGCGCCGCAAGACCAGTTGGAGCAGAGCAGTTGTCGTTCGGAATCAACCATATCCATCTGAAAGCGCCCGATCCGCGGCGCACGGCCGAGTGGTACGCAGCGGCGTTCGGGTTCGAGATCGTCAGCGACACAGTGCGCTCGTTTGGCGATCGCCGCGTCCAGTGCAAGACGCCGGACGGATTTGTCGTGAACATCTCGAGTGCACGCGACGGCGAGACGATGGCGGACGGCAACGCCCGGCCGCACTGGGGGCTGGAGCACTTCGGCGTAGATGTGGACGACCTGCTGGCAGACATCGCAAGACTGGGCGATCTGGGCGCGCCGTTGCTTGAGGGGCCGATCGACATCCCGGACGGCAATCTCGTCGCGTTCGTCCAGGGCCCGGACGACGTGAGGATTGAACTGGTCCAGAATCGTTAGTGGTCGCTGTGTCCGGGATGAGGGCCAACAACCTCTTCGCCGCCGTATCGGCTACCCTCTCGCCATTAACTGACTGTCTTCGTGGAAGGTGATCCCTTTGAGTTCTTCGGGTTTTGGGCCTACTGGCAACGGCGCCGGGAAGATCACGGACGTCGAAGTTATCTCGTTCCGGCTGCCGACACGTAGCCGGGGCACCAAATGGGGTTACGGCGAGGTCGTGGCCCAGCACGATGGCGTTCAGACGATCACACGCATTTCGACCGACACCGGCGCTGTTGGCTACGCCACCGGCGGCGTGCACTCGTATTTTTACGGGGCGAACGCGGTTGAGGTAGAGGCTGTGATCAAGCCCCTGCTCGTCGGGCAGGACCCATGGGATCGGGAACTTCTCTGGAACTGGATGGCCCAGCACCGCGGCATCTCGGAGAGGCTACTGGGTAACATCGACTCAGCGTTGTGGGACCTGGCGGGCCGCGTTGCCGGGGTGTCAGTGGCGAAGTTGATGGGCCGGGCGCGGGACAGGGCGAAGGCGTACGCAAGTACCGCCCCAAACCTGGGAAGCCCGGACGTGTACGCCGATCTCGCCCGTGCAGCCAAACGACGCGGATACAAGGCGTTCAAGGTTCACGCCTACATATTCGCCGATCCGAAGACCCTCGCACCGACGCCCGGCAAGCCGTCCTCGCCCCGTGAAGACGTAGAAGTTTGCGAGGCGGTGCGTGACGCCGTCGGTCCCGACATGACCCTTATGCACGATCCCTGGGGCGTCTACTCGTACCAGGAGGCGGTGTACGTCGGGCGGGAGTTGGAGCGGCTCGGCTACTACTTCTACGAGCACCCGATGGACGAGCGGCGGACCGAGCCGTATCGCCGACTCTGCCAGGAGCTAGACATCCCGGTTTGCTCACCCGAACTGACCGACGGGCTCCACTACAGCCGAGCGGAATGGGTGCTTCAGCGGGCTTCCGACATCGGGCGGATCGACGTTAACTTCGGCGGGATCACGGCATGCAAGAAAGCGGTCGATATGTACGAGTCGCTCGGCGTCCCGTGTGAGATGCACGTCGGTGGATTCGGTAACGCCGCAATCCTCGGGGCGACAACCGAGGAGACGTGTGAGTTTTTCGAGCGGGGACTCCTGTATCCGGACGAGGACTACGACCAGCCGCCGCTGTACCTGAACGCGCCGTGCGATCCTATGGACGATGAAGGGTTCGTGACCCTCCCGAACGGCCCCGGACTGGGCTTCGACTTCAACTGGGACTACATCAACGACAACTTGATCGCCGGTCATGCCGATGGCGGAGCGATCGGGGCGGACGGATGACAGGTTCTGCCATAGGAGATTCGATGAAGATCATCGACACGCACCACCACCTGTGGGACCTCGAAAACAACAGCTATCCCTGGCTCCAGAAGCCGATCGACCACTTCGCAGGCGACTACTCGAAGATCCGCCGGACGTATCTCATATCGGACCTGACCGCCGACGCCTCGGAGGGGCCTTACGAGCTCGTGAAATCGGTCCACGTCCAGGCGGAGTGGGACCACGATGGCGACCCCGTAGGCGAGACGGCGTGGTTGCAGTCGGTCGCCGATTCACCGGAGGCGAACGGGCTGGTTTCGGCGATAGTCGGGAACGCCGATTTCTTCTCGCCAGACGCCGAAGACGTTCTGACGCGTCACGCAGCGCACCCAAACTTCCGCGGCATCCGCCAGATGCTGAACTACTCACAGGATAACCCAGGGCTCAACTTCATCGACCGCGGCGATGCGATGGATGACACGGCCTGGCGGGACCGGTATCGCCTCCTCGCCAGGTTCGGAGCGTCGTTCGACCTCCAGGTGTGGCCGTGGCAGCTCGGAATGGCTGCCCGGCTCGCCTCAGACGTCCCGGAAGTCCCGGTCATCCTGAATCACACGGGCATGCCATTCGCGAACAACGCGGCGAGCAGGCGGCAGTGGGACGCCGGGATGCGGGCGCTGGCGGAGGCGCCGAATGTGTCAGCAAAGATATCGGCGCTGGGCATGGCGACGCCCGGATGGACCACAGACGACATCCGTCCATACGTCGAAGGAACAATCGAAATCTTCGGGGTGGACCGCTGCATGTTCGCCTCGAACTTCCCCGTGGACAGCCTGACCAGCGACTACACGACCATCTGGTCCGCCTACGACGAGATCACGAGCGGGATGACCGACGCAGACCGTCAGAAGTTGTTCCACGACAACGCCGTGAAGTACTACCGGCTGTAGTTGCACGGTAGTGACCGCTCAGTAGAGTTGACCTCCGCGTCTTATGCGGTCACAAGGCCATCATTTCGAGCGGCTGACTTTTCACGCCCCACTCACGCCGCGCCCCCTACAACTGAGGGATGTTTGAGTCAGGGAGGCATACGTACTTTGCCCAATGGCGGAGGGTTCAACATGCCAGAGCTTGACCAGTTGACACAGGACATCGACCAACTCGTAAAAGACACGGTCGAAGAGATAAACCAGACGCTCGACTCGAAACACGTGGTCGGAGAGGCCATGACGTTCGGCGACACCACGATCATACCGCTCGTTGCGATGGGCTTCGGCTTTGGCGCTGGCGGTGGCGGTGGAGAGGGTCACGGGACAGGTGGAGAGGGAATGCCGGAGGGCCAGGGCCAGGGTGGAGGCGCCGGCGGTGGTGGTGGCGTGAAACCGGTAGCGGTCATCATCGTCAACCCGGATGGCGTAACCGTAACCGCGGTACCGGGCGAACCGTCGGGCCTCGAGAAACTCGGAGCTGCAATCGGGACGGCGATGGCCCGCAGAGGTGGGAACGGCAAGGACTAGCCCGTGCTCGTGATCCTCGGATTGGCCGCTGTCGCTGTCGTCGTTGCCCTGTCGATCAACGGGTTGATACTGGCGGCGCCGGTGGAGTTGAGCTTCAGGGTTGCACGGGGCGATGGCTCGCGGCCACGGGTGAGGATGCGCTGGTTGTTCGGCCTGGTAGGCGGTGACCTCGGCGCACACGGGAAAAAGAGCGCTAAATCTGAACCACGCAACCGGTGGCCGCGGCCCAGGTTTAGCGCTCTTGGCGGCAGCTTTGAGCCGAGGTTCGCACTCAGAGTTCTCAAACTGGCCTGGCGGTTGTTCAAGAAGTTTGACGTTCGAGAGTTCGTCCTGCGAGGGCGCGTCGGCACCGGTGACCCGGCTCAGACGGGGATTCTCTTCGGCATCAGTTCCGGGGTCACGGGATTCGTAAACCGGCTGCCAAATGTCGACGTGCGGGTGATGCCGGACTACACAGCGACGGTCATTGAGGGGGAGATGCGCGGGACGATTCGACTCGTTCCGATCCGGCTGTTTCCGCCATTGATTGCGTTCTTCCTCAAACCGTCCAATGTCTGGGCAATCATCAGGCTCCGAAAGGCCGGTACCTGATGGACGTCGTTGTGGACGAGGAGCGCAGGGGACCATCGGTCAAGGTCGACAAATACACCATCACGCCGGTGTCCCGTGTGCAAATCCACGCGGATCGGCTTGGAACGTTTATCGCCTGTGTTGGCTCGAAAACGCCGTCGGGGTTGATCGTGAACTCAGGCGGGCGCGAGTGGCACATCGCCGTGCCCGCGGCCGCCGTTGGACCGGGAGATTGATGGACTGGTTCCCGTCGACCCGCCAGGCAAGCGCTGTCCTTTCGCGTCCTATCGCCGCCGTTCTTGCTCGACAGGCCTGAACGGAACTATCCAGTTTGCGAATGACCGCGGGTTCCGGGACTGCACCCAGAGCTTCCCCTTGCCGCTGAACCTCATAAGCAACTGGTCCGAGAACAGGAACGACCGAATCTTCCGCGCACGGGTCAATGTGTATCGAAGCTCTGAATCCCATGCGACGGCGTGGCCGTTATCGACCAGGTACTCCCCGTCCAGATCGATCTCTTCGATGTCGCCATAGCCCGTGAAGAATAGTGTCCCCGCTCCGGTGGCCCGGAGTACAAATAGCCCTTCGTTAAACAGGCCGCTCAACCCCTGGAAATTGCTGTCCAGCCGGACGCCGGGGTCGGACGCCAGGTACGCGTCTTTCTCGAGCAGGAGTTCGCCGCCGGTCATCTGGTGCGCAACGACGTCACCCGGTTGTCCCGGCGTTAACCCCACCACTCCCGGCCCTTCAACCGCTTCATACGTGTTCTGAAAGAAGCTCTCCCCGCTCAGCATGCTGCGGCTCAGCGCGGCCATGATCCCGCCGCGGGTTGAGGTCGCGATGCGCATGTTGGGGCTCATCCACGCCATCGCGCCGGCTTCGCTGACCAACTGCTCGCCCGGGTCGACCGTGACCTCGAGGACGCTGTAGCTGGGTTGGGCCTCGATCGTGTAGCGCAACCTACCTCCTCCTCGGCGGCAGCAAGGGTCCGATCTCCCTGCCGAACTCGTCTGGATTGTGACTCTGGACGTAGATCCGGCCATGTCCCTGGAAGTTCATTACCAGCCCCTCACCGGCCAGGAACGACTGCAAAAAGCTGCCTCCGGCCTTGCCGATCGAGTAGTTCAGCGTGCTCTCGAATGCGACGACGTGACCCGAGTCAACGGCCAGCCCGCCCTCGATATCGATCTCCGAGATCTTGCCGAACGCGTTCACCAGCAACGTGCCGACGCCTGAGGCAGAGATGAACGACAACGACTCGCCCGAGAGCATGCCCCGGAATCCCTGGAAGTTGGTGTCGAGTGCGAGGCTCTGTGACGAGCCAAGGTATGAGCCGCCGGCGCACAACCAGTCCGTAGTTCCGTCGCTTTCGATCTTCTGGATCTGCCCCTGGTGAGTGGGCGCGAGTCCAACGTCGCCGGGCTGGCCGTCGTTCGACGCATAGGTCGAGAGAAAGAAGCTCTCGCCTGCGAGCATGCGGCCGATACCGCCGAGAAATCCGCCACCGCCGCGGTTGCGCGTGGTCACGTCGATGTCGATGTTGGGTGAGGCGCGGAACATAGCGCCCGCCTCGGAGATGAACTGCTCGCCCGGGTCCAGATGAACCTGGACCCAGCTGAAAGCGCCCCTCTCCGCAACCTGTACATCCATAAGCGAGGCCCTCCTAGCGGCTAAACGGTGTCATCCAGCGTGCGATACCGCCGAGTGTCCGCGTCTGAAGGTACACGGTGCCGGTGCCGGTGAAGTTCAGCACGAGCCCCTCGCCCGAAAAAAGTGTCGATTTCATTCCGCCGATGGTCGTTACGTTGTAGTCAAGACCCGAGTCCCAGCCCACGACGTGGCCGGTGTCCACGACGAGCCCGCCATCGACCTGCTTCTCGATGATCGCTCCGTAGGAGTTGAAGAACAGTTCGCCGTCGCCGCCGACCTCAACGATGAAGGCGCCCTCGCCAGAGAACAGCGCCTTCAATCCGCCGAACCGCGTGCTAAGGGTGACGCCGTCGGTGGCTGCCATGAAAGAGCCTGCGGTGAGGATGAACGAATCGCCGCTCATCGTCCGTTGCCGGACTGTTCCCGGCCGGTTCGGGGAGAATGTGGCCGCCCCGCCAACGGGATGGCTGTACTCCCCTACGAACAGCGACTCGCCGCCCACCACCTTCCGGATGAGCGCCTTGAAAAAGCCGCCGACGAGTTTGCTTTTGAGCCTCGTGCCTTCGCTCATGTAGGCCATCGAACCGGACTCCGCCAGGAACGACTCGCCCGGCGAGAGGCGAACGGTCAGTTGACCGTAGTCCGGGTTGCCTTCGACTTGATATTCCACCGATGCCTCCAGGGCACTGGGAGCGCAGATCGACACAGAGTGCAGAAGGCGATGTGGCTCGTCAAGCAAAGATCACCCGTGGTTCCGGGCGCTGATCGGGAGAAAATGTTCTACGGCTACGATGGGGCGTACTTCCGATTGTAGGCGGGAGGCCTCGTAATCATCCGAAACGGAGTGGTATGATATTATCAATACTATCAAGATTGATATAAATGATACTATCTAAAAGTTCCGACGAACCCATCTGGGTACCAAGTTATTCCATCTCTACGGAAACCCGATCATTACTGGACTTGATCGATCGAGAGATTTGGATGCTTGATCGACATTTGCTCCCCGCAAAGTACGAGGAGTGGTTCATTCGTGATGTCAACACCGCTCGGGTCGCCGCCACAACTGCGATCGAAGGGCATGAAGTCCCTGAGGAGACGGTTCACAGCCTGATCAATCGCGGGAAGTCGCCAACAAACGACGACGAGGCCGCCAATGTCAACGCTGCTGTGGCCTACGAATTCGTGGACCACCTAAGCGAAGAGCCTCAAATGGACATCCCGCTCAATGAGTTCGTGATTCGCGAACTCAATCGACTTTTCATGAAGGGTGCGCCAGCGCTTCACACACCGGGCGCCTACCGCAAAGGACAGAATACGGCCGGGAACGCGTACACCACCCCCAATGCCGGTGACGTACCCGCGCTCATGCGCGATCTCTCGAATTGGATGTCGGTGGGCCACGAGATTCATCCGGTCGTCAAGGCGGCCCTCACTCACATTCAGTTCGTTGCGATTCACCCGTTCTGGGATGGGAACGGACGCACAGCGAGGGCACTTTTGACCTTGATGCTTCAGCGTCAAAAGCCCATTAAGTACTTATCGATAGAGAAAGTGTTCCAAGGCGACCCTGATGGTTACTTCACGGCGATTGAACGGACACTCGGTCCGAAATGGCCTGAAACCTATGATGCAACGCCCTGGATCGAATACGTGGTTGGCAAGGTTTTCACGGGAATCGAAGAGGTAGTCAACAGATTTGCTTCAATCCAGCAGATTTTGGACGAGCTGAAATCTACGCTTTTCGCCGCTGGGCTGAAGGAGCGGCAGGTCGATGGGCTGTGGTTTGCAGGCAACACCGGCTGGATTACGCGGGCTGACTACATCGAGATCACAGGAGTTTCGGGACAAACCGCTTCACGCGACCTCAGGAGTCTGGTCCAACTGGGAATCTTAAGCCCGCACGGGAAGACGCGTGATCGGGTATACGAATACATTCCGAAGAAACTTGATGAAGGCGAACATGATCCGAGTCAGCCTCGCCTTATTGAAGACTGAAGGTCGCTCTTCGGAGAATGTGGCTTAGACCGAGAAAAGAGCGTTGGCGACATTGAACGGGCCGCCCAGCCCAGAAATTGGTGCAGGTCACTCCGCTTCGGTCGGGATGACGAGGCAATTACAGGAGGGATGAGCGGAACCCCCGACCGTTATCGTGGCGTGCTTCGCCGCGCTGGCGTATCTTTGGCCTCCAAGAGAGAACCCTTGGGCGTCGGACACAGAATAAGGAGGCCAGATGGCGGGCGAAGAGAATCTTAAAGAACGCATCAGGCGCGGCGAGACCACCATCGGCGTGGCTGTTCCGTACAACGCGACCAGGACTCAGATTGAGGACATCTGGAGCAAGGACGACGCTTACAACTACATCTCGGTCGATAGCCAGCACAACCCGCTGGATGAGACCAACCTCGTGAGCGTCAGCCTGGCCGCCCAGGACCTCAGCATCCCGGTCCATTTTCGGATCAAGCACGCGTACTACACGTGGCAGATCGGAAACTGGCTCGACCTTGGCCCGAGCATCATCGAGGTGCCGCAGACCGAGACGGAAGCAACCGCCCAGGAAGCGGTCGACTACTTTTACTATCGTCAGTTTGGCAAGCGCAGCGCAGGCGGCGCCTCAAGGGTTGGGCTTGCCGAGAATAATGGCCGGCTTGAGTATGCGGAGTTCTGGAACAACTACGGCGTCCTGATGCTACAGGTGGAGTCGATACAGGCGATCTGTAACATCCCGAGGCTTGTCCGCCCGGGCGTCGACGTGATCTCGTGGGGACCGGCGGACCTGACCTTCGACCGTGAGGCCAACCCTCACCACCCGCTGTCAGTGTCTGACGACGCTTGCGTTGAGTACGCCGTCAAAGCCCTCGAGGGCACCGGCGCGAAACTCATGATCCGCAACTACGACTGGAACCTGCGGGACAAGTACATCGGGATGGGCGCGACGGTCCTCCTGGAAAGCCCGAAGCCTTAAAGACCCGGCATGAACTCCTGGTCCGAACGTAACGCAAAACTTGATCGTGAGCGTTCGGGCCGGGAGATCGCCGCGCTTTGGCGCGCTGACCCGGATTCGGTCCGGCTGGTGAACGACGGGATTAACATCGTTTACCGCTTTGAGGCGGACGGCCGCGGCATGTTCCTGAAGGTATGCAATGCGGCCAATCGCTCGATGCTGGAACATCGTGCCGCCGCCGAGTACCTCCAACATCTCGCTGTCAACGGCGCAGACGTGTGCGCTCCCGTCATGTCCGCCGGTGGGCGGCTTGTCGAGGAGTATCCGCAAAGCGGTGAGTCGTATCTGGCGTGGGTAACCACGGAGGCGCCGGGTCGCGCGATCTCGCTGGAGGCGCCGACCACGGAAGAGTTCCACGCTTGGGGCGTCGCGCTCGGCAAGATGCACCGGACCGCCGAGACGTTCCGCCCGTCGGATGATCTTTCCTACCTGACGTGGAAAGACCTGTGGCGGCAGACTAATGATGGTCTGGGTCCGGAAGATACCGAACCGGTACGGGCTGAGTACGACTCCCTCGATCCGTGGTTGCGTTCATTGCCGGAAGATCTGGCGGGGTTTGGGCTGACGCATACGGACATCCGGACAGAGAACGCTATGTGGGATGGCGAGCGCGTGCGGATCATCGACTTTGACGAGCCGGTGTATCACTGGTACGCATCGGACGTGATGCGCCCGTTCCTGGAATTCTCGCTCCTGCCTGCCCTCCGGTTTGACCCACTCTTCGACGCGTTTCTGGCCGGCTATCGGGAGGTCCGGGAGTTCTCCGACCGTTGGGTCGGGGAGCTGCCACGCTTCGCCCGGATGAAGAATCTCGGTTTCTACTGGTGGGACGCCGTCAATAGTTCGGCCAATCGGCCTGACTACGGGGAGTGGATCGCGGGCATTCGGCGACGGTACGGGGCGGAGCGGCTCCGGTTGGACGTGGAGCGTAGCTGAGCCGGTTGCGAACAGATGAACTGTCATGCTGAGCCCGAGGCGAAGTATCTCCTGGCCTTCTCATCGCCCGGTTATTTCGGTAAGGGACATTTCAAGACCGCGTTGATCAGGTCGGCGGCGGCATCCGCGGAAACGAGTTCTGGGCGGACTAGCTTGCGTACGGGGGGGAGATATTGATCGGTTCGCTGCCCGGGAGATTCTTCGCCTCGGGCTCAGAATGACACAGAGAGCATTGGTCGGCTGATGCCCCACCCGTCGCTACGCGATCACTTTGAAATCGTAGGACGTGGTGTTGGTCTCGCCGCGTTCAAAGCGGTCCATTTTGAGCGCCGAGATATCAACCGTTTTCGCTTTGCCTTCAAGAACTAACTCCGCGACCACGGTCCCAACCGCGGGCGCTAGCTTGAACCCGTGGCCACTGAAGCCGGTGCAGATGTACAACCCCGAGATTCCGTCCACGCGGTCGATCACCGGATGCAGGTCTGGCGTCGATGTGTACAAGCCCGCGTACCCGGTGAAGAATTCGGCCCCGGCGATCCCGGGTAGGCGCTTCGACAGCCGGAGCCAGACGTCCTCCAGATAGTCCATGCTCGGTCGCGGGTTATAGGTGTCCGGGTCTGCGAACTCTTCGCGGTTGCCGTTGCCTACCAGGGTTAGATCGGCGGCTTCGGGCCGGAAGTAGGTCATGTTGGCCATGTCGGCGCCGCCGGGGTGTGAGGGCAGCTCCTCCACGTTCCGCCGCAGCAGAAACACCTCATGCCGGGTCGCTTCGAGCGGCAGATCGATTCCGATCCCTGCCAGGAAGGATTTTGACCACGGCCCGGTGGCGACGATCGCCGTGCTGGTCGCATATCGCTCGCCAGCCGTCGTCACCGCCACGACGCGGTCGTTCTCGATCTCAACGCCCGTCGCCGGGGTCTCCAACAGCACCGTTGCGCCGAGTTCCCGGGCACGCGTTGCATAGGCCAACCCGGTTCCAGAGGGATCGGCGTGGCCGGAGCGCGGCTCCCACGCGAACACCTCGCCATCGAACCGGGCGAAGGCCGGCGCGAGCTCCCCAGCTTCCTCGCTCGACACGATCTGTGTGTCAATACCGACTCGTTGCTGCAACGCGATGTTGTGCCGAAAACCGTCTGTCGCATGCCCCGGCACGAACACCATGTAGCCGGTGCGGACGAACCCGACATCGCCGCCGCCGATAACGTCGTCAAAGTTCTCGTAGGTTTTCAGGGACTCCCATGCGAGGGCGGCGTTCACCTCGGTCGAGTAGTGCATACGGATCGCGCCGGACGAACGACCCGTGGACCCCGCCCCAAGCGTAGTGCGCTCCAATAACACGGGGCTCTGGACGCCGCGCGCGACCAGGTTGTACAGGATGCTTGTGCCCATGACGCCGCCGCCGATGACGACGGCATCTGTTGTGACGGTCAAGGCCGTGCAACTCCACTCCGCGGAATGCGGAACACTAGAGTCGCAACGTACCACCGCCGTCCGGCAGCGTCGAGCGGGTCAGGCGTTCGGGGCAAGTCGATCAGCCGGCGGTCGCCGTTTCGCGTTCCCCGACCATCACCCGGACAGGAACGCCGGTCAAAGAGCCGAGATCGGCCACAACCCCGGACGGATCATCTGCGCCGTGGCCCTGAATGCACATGATCTCGTCGATCTCGAAGCGAGTGGTTGCGTCTGCAATGCCTTTCGCAACGGTCTCCGCCTCGATCAACTGCATCTCGGAATCGACACCCCGGGTGCGGTAAACCATGAGGCATTTGACCAGACTGGCACGCGCCCGTGCCTTTAGCGACTCTTCGCCGGGCGTCAAAACCCGCAGGAACACGACATAAGGATCGTCCCGCAGCGCCGCCCGGACCTCTTTGTAGGCGAGAACGGCCGCCGTGGTCGAATCGACTGGCACCAGGACTCTTGTCACCATTTTTCAACCTCCGCGATCTGCATAAACGCCTGGTCCGGGCGTGTTCGATCCGAGGGCAACGGCATGGGCCATAACGGATCCGAAGCCAGGTCCGAAACAGGCCGTTCCCGATAGAGATGGCAAGATAAATCAAGACAATCGCGTGCGTCAATAAATTTCATATGAAGATTTTCGGGCGACCGATGACTGCAGGCGGAGCAGGTCGGACGAAACTGGATACCGCCCGTCCGCCAATCGGCCGGCCGGAGATCACCGGAACGTTTATTCGCTCGCCAGCAGCTCGAGTAATCGGACCTCGATCCCCGGATTGAATGCGGCAACAGCGAACCAGAACTCGGCGCCGTGGACAACCGCCTCCAACTGCGCGCCGGCCAGTTCGCCTGCGATCGCCCTCCCGAACCTGTTCCATTCGGTCCCGGTTTCGGCGTCCGAAATAATGCCGTCGTCATCTGCCGCGAATGTCAAGGTGCGTCCCTCGAAGTCCCGGGAGAATGCGGTCGTGGAACCGGTGGTCTGGTAGTTCTGTCCACGTGTGCTGGTGCGGAAGGCGGACTCCGTGCCGTTGTCGAAAAAGATGACGATCTCCTCTCCGCCAACCGTGTCGTTCACCACGGGCCGGTTTGCGAGAGCGCGGAACGGGTAGGCGACGGACTCGCCGCCGAGGTCGAACGCGGCGACCCTGTCGACGGGCTGAAGCGTGAGATCGAAAGCCCCGGTGAAGAAGCTCGGTAACGATCCGGCGACGTCGTACCCGGAGTACGGCGGATCATCGTAGGTCCGGTTGTGGGTGATCTCCTGGCCGGAGATAGCGTGGATCGTTCCCGGGACCGGTCGCAACAGGAGCTTGCCTTCGGGGTACTGCTCGGCAAAGTCCTGCCACCCGACGATAGACGACGGTAGGAATGTCAACGTGTCTCCCGCAAACTCGCCGATAACTCCCTCCCCGGTGATCTGTTGCCACCATGTCTCTGTCTGCCTGTCGTACATCACGAGATCTGCGCTTGCGATCCAGCCCGTAGTGCCGAAATCGAGGACGCGACCATCGTGACGCCCGGAGAACGCGACTGAGCTGTTGCATAGGGGGCAGAACGTGACGGTCACCGGCTCGCCGCCGATCTCGTCGTTCACGATCTCGTGCCACATCAGGATCGAGAGCGGGTAGGCCCTCGCGTCGCCGTTGACGTTGACCAGGATGACCGGTTCCTCCGGCCGCATGTAATCGGGGGCGTCGCTCGCCGTAGCGAACTCCGGACTGTCGATGGAGGGGATGCCGTCCTTATTAATGAAGTCGGACGGCTTTGTGAAAAGACCAACCTTTAGGTCCGGGACCACCTTCGTTATGTCGGTGTTCCACCCGTCATTGACGCGCTCCTGAAGCCAGCCGTTTCTGATCTGCTCGGCGATCGTGCCTTCGGGCGTCGGGCGCAGCTTGATCCGCGGGCGATCGCCATCGCCAGGCGCTTGTGTTGGCGCAGGCGCAGGCGAAGCCGTCGGTTCGGGCGTCGATGCCGGGACAGCGGTCGGGGCAGGCAACGGGGACGGCGACACGCCGGTATCGGCATCGTTGTCAGAGCTGCAGGCGACCGCGATGCTGGCGACGACGGCCGCGGCGGTGAGCAGGAACGCCCTGCCTTTGCGTGATCCCGGTCTGACAAGACGACCAGCCGTCGCGCCGCCGGATGACGGGTTAGATGGAGATCGTCTGCGGATGTCGTTAAACAACCGTCGATGTCAGACTGTCGGTTGAGTCGCGGATCTCGGTCTCCGGGCTGAAGGCGGCCCATGCGAACCAGAAATGCGCGGCGTGGACGACCGGTTCAAGCTCTGCGCCCGCCAGCTCCCCGTCGAGCGCCTTGCCGAACTTGCTCCAAGTTGAGCCGGTCTCGGCGTCCGTAATGACGCCGTTCTCGACGCTGAACGTAAGGACCCGGTCGCCGACCGTTCGTCCAAAGAGCGTCGTGGAGCCTGACTTGGAGAAGTTACCGCTTCTCGCCGTAAAGGCTGACTCGGTACCGTCGTCGAAGAATACGGTGACGGGCATCTCATCAACTACGTCGTTGATGACCGGGTTCTCGGCCAGGAAGTTGAACGGATAGGCCACTTCCAACTCACCCAGGCTCACGGTGGCAACGCGCTCCATCGGGAGCAGCCGGCCGTCGAGCGGGCCGTCGAACAGGAATGGGGAGCTATTGATGCTGTCGTACCCCGCATATGGGGGAGAGGAGTAGTTCCGGGCGATCGGCGCTCCCGTGACCGGGTGGCGGTCCAGGCTGGTCGGTTGCAACAGGACGTCACCATCCGGGAACTGGGTCGCGAACTGGTCCCAGCTCGTGATGGCCACCGGCAGGAACTCCAGTTTTGTGCCCGCGAGCTCGCCGATGATCCCCTCTCCGGTGATCTGTTGCCACCACGTCTCGGTCTGGCGGTCGTACATGATCAGGTCACTGTTTCGCAGGTTGCCGCTCACGCCAAAATCCAGAACGCGACCGTCGGGAAGTGTGCGCGGGAAGGTAATGGAGGTGTTGCAGAGCGGGCAGAAGGTGACGACGATCGGGACCCCGTTGACCTCGTCGTTCACGATCTCGTGCCAGGTGAGGATCGAGAGAGGGTACGCGCGTTGCGCCCCGTTCAGTTCGAGAACGATCACGGGTTCATCGGACCTGAGGTAGGCGGGCGCGTCACTGACGGCGGCGAACTTCGGGTTATCGATCGACGGGATGCCGTCCCTCGGTACGCCGCCCGACAGGATGTCTCGCACGTCTACGTTGTCGACGATCTTCGTGAAGTCGGTCTCCCAGCCCTGTCCCTGGGCACGCGATGCGAAAGTCTGTTCCACCGAAGAAAGCACCCTCCCGGGGATCGAGTCGATTGCGCCTGTATCTGGAGTAGTCGGGTTTGTTGTTGAGGACGGCGCCACAGTGGCGGCAGGCGCTGCGGTCACGACTCCGGAGGCGGGCGAATCCGCGGGCGCGGCTGGAGCTTGCTGGCTGTCCGGGTCACTACCGCAGGCTACGGCAACGACGGCCACAAACGCGGCGGCGCTTATCAGCGTGCGGCGGCGGCTCAGCGCCCGACCCAGTGTGGTAGATGAGATGTTGGTCAAGTAATCGTCCGTATCGTCAGTGGTGGTGAATATGGGCCACGGTGCAGCCCCCGAAATTACATGATTTGATGCACGTGGATTCCGATGAGCGCGGATGTAGATCCGGCAACGCATCCATCCAAGGTTTCGACTGCGTTGGCAGGCCGCGGTCGGGAATGCCGTTCCGGCGCTTGTGGCGCGTGCAACCGGGCTTTGCGGCGGACTTTGACCGGTACCGTCCGGTAGAAGAGCGCATACCAGGCCGGAAACGCGGTTCCTCTGCGGAAGGCGACCGCGGTCGCCCGGGCCGGTGGCCGGTGTTGTTTACCTTCCGAGTTTTTGGCCTGCGTGTTGGCCCTACGTGTTGGCGACCTCGAACGCCAACAGCCGCCTTTTGGTATCGATACCTCCGGCGAAACCCGTCAGATCGCCGTTGGCCCCGATCACACGATGGCAGGGAAGAATGATCGAGATCGGGTTCCGGCCGTTGGCGGCTCCGATGGCGCGCGTGGCGGTGGGCCGGCCGATTCGTTCCGCCTGACGACCATAGGTCGTGGTGGCTCCGTAGGGGATGGAACCGAGCGCGCGCCAGGCCATTTCCTGAAACTCGGTCCCTCGAAGATCGAACAGGAGGTCGAATTCCGTGCGCTCGCCGTCAAAGTACTCCCGAAGTTGGAGAAGCGCTGCGCTCAGTACAGGATGATCGGGCGCGACGGTCAGTTCATCAGGCAGCGGCACCCTGCGTGCCAGTTCTGCGGGCCACTTGACCGCCCGCAGGCCAAGATCGGTCGCCACCAGCGTCAGTTCCCCGAACTGACTGTCCGTCGTCGTCATGTAGTGTCGGTCGTCGGCCACGATGTGACCCTCCCGTCCTGAATCTGTCGCAATCACCCGCCGCTCCTGGCCTGCGCGCTTGACCGCCACCTGAACGTTGCAGCCCTGACCGGTCGGAATATCTCCGGTTCGATTGTTGGGTCGTCGCGAAAGGCCCATTTCGGCGGACAGCACGGCGGCCGGATGTTTCAGGTGCATGGACCTGACGTTAGAGCCGGCGCACCGATCAAACCGGCCGTTTTCGGACACCATCGCTCTAGATTCGATATCGTGTCCGAATCTGTCCAGCTCATCCCGGGAAGGCGCACGCAGAATGCACTCATGATCTTGCCAGAGTTGGGCGACCGGGGAGTTAACGCCGTTTTTACCACCGGCATCTATTGCCGTGCGGGTTGTTCCGGACGCCCAAAGCCCGCTAATCGGGCGGCGTATCCCTCTGCCGTGGCCGCACAGGCCGCGGGGTTCAGGCCCTGCCTGATATGCCGCCCCGATCGACGCGGCGACACGCTCATCAACGGCGACACGCCGGAGGTGGTCCGGCAATCTTTGATGCTTATCGCCGACGGGTTCATGGACCAGAACAGCGCCGCGGATCTGGGCAGGCGTATCGGGATCAGTCCACGTCATCTCAACCGGTTGTTTGAGGATCACATCGGAGCGACACCGGCGTTGATCGCTCAATCCAGACGGGCCCACTTCGCACGCAGGCTTCTGGACGAGACGGATCTGACGGTCACACACATCTCGTCGGCCTCCGGCTTCAAGAGCATTCGGCAGATGAACCGGGTGATGAAAAACGTGTTTCGATTCACGCCGACCGAACTGAGAAAGAAACGCCGCAAAGCGGATCGCCTCGTGATAGACGGAGGATTGAAACTGCGCATCCCCTGTCCGGAGGGGTTCGATTTCGACGCCATCCTTGAATATTTGGCGCCGCGCGTCATTCCCGGTGTCGAGTCGGTCGTCGATGGCGTCTACAGGCGTGTCACGAACACCTGTGGATATCCGGGAGTCATCGAGGTGTCTGGCGGTGCAGGCGGCGGTGACCTGAGACTGATCGCCCACCTGCCATCGTTTAACGGGCTCCCGGGGGATGTCGCCCGCTGCCGAACTCTGTTCGGGATGGACGTCGACGTTTCACGGGCCCGAGAGGAGTTGTCTGGCGACCCCGTGCTCGCTCCCCTCATAGCTTTAAGGCCCGGCCTCACACTCCCCGGCGCCTGGGACCGGTTCGAGACGGGGGTCCGGATAATTCTCGGCCAGCAGGTGACCGTGAGGGGCGCAAGCACGCTCGCCGGGCGTATCACGCGGGAGCTTGGGACCCCCGTACCCGGCCTCGGGCAGGTTGGTCTCGGGTTCTTGTTTCCTTCAGCCGATCGGCTTCGTGATGCTGACCTTACTTCGATGGGGATTCCTCAGGCGAGGTCTCTCGCTATCCGGTCGTTTTCCGGGGCGGTGGCTGATCAATCCCTCGATCTCTACGATCACAGCGCTTTGCCCGAACTGCTGAAGCGCCTCCAACAGATCCCGGGGATCGGCCCATGGACCGCCAACATGATCGCCATGCGCGTATTCGGCCATATGGATGCGTTTCCGTCTGGTGACCTGGGACTCAAAAGTGCGATCTTGAAGCTGTCATCGCGTGGCTCATCGACCGACGAGACCATCGAGAAGATGTCGCAACGTTGGAGTCCATGGAGGTCGCTGGCGTTTACCTACTTGCTCCGCTCCCTCCCAACCCCGGCGGGGTCGGAAGCTGCCTGAACCGTTTGGGGTTCGTTAGGCTTGTCCAGCCGGGTATGTCGGCCCGGCAGGCGGGCCCTACGGCGGAGTAAATATGACCTCAACGACAGCGATCCACGCAGGACACGTCATCGGGTTCGACGGCGTGTCACATCGGCATATCGAGGATGGCGTGGTTGCGTACGAAGGCGACACGATTACCTGGGTGGGACCGCACTCCGCGTGGCGACCGGATCCGGACTGTACTGAGATCGAGGCGCCCGGCCGGCTGGTAACGCCCGGTCTTATTAACCTCCACGCGCACATCGGCGGATCGCCGCTGGACAAGTCATACATCGAGGACGTCGGCCGGCGTGAGTTCGGTATGTCCGGCCTATACGAGATGCTTCCGGCGAGGTCCGGCGCACAGGATGAAGAGGGCACTCGCGCTTGCCTGGACTTTTCATCGGTAGAGCTCGTGATGAGCGGCACGACGACCGTGTTTTCGATGGACCCGATGCCGGAGTACAACATGGCGCGCGCCGCAGAGATCGGTCTCCGGATGTACCTCGCCCCGACGTTCCGTTCCGGCCGCTGGTACACGTCCGACGGACGCCAGGTGCTATACGACTGGGACGAGCAGGCGGGGCTGGACGGACTGGCACGGGCGATCGAGTTCATCGAGCGCCACGACGGAGCCCACGACGGTCTGATCCGCGGAATGCTGTGTCCGATGCAGATCGACACCTGCACCGAAGACCTGTTTCGCAGGGCGTGCGACGCCGCCCGCGACCTGGGCGTGCCGATACAGACACACGCCTCGCAATCGGTGGTCGAGTTTCACGAGATGATGCGCAGGCACGGGAGGACGCCCGTCGAATGGCTGCTCGACATCGGCTTTCTGGGACCACGCGGGCCTATGGCGATAGTCGGGCACGGGATATTCCCGAACTCACACTCGTGGATCAACCAGATCGGAAACGACATCGAGATTCTTGGCGACGCCGGAGCGACGGTGGCCCATGCGCCGTGGGTGTTCGCACGCCGGGGCATCGCACTCGAAAGCTTCGCCGACTACCTGTCGGCGGACGTGAATATGTCGATCGGTACCGATACAGCGCCACAGTCGATGCTCGAAGCGATGCGCTGGGCCGCCGTGCTCGGCAAGGTCACCGGCAGGAACGCCGAACGATCGACCGCGGCGGAGGTGTTCACGGCCGCGACGCTGGGTGGCGCCGCAGCGCTCGGGAGGGATGACCTGGGTCGGATTGCGCCGGGGGCGAAGGCTGATCTGCTGGTCTGGGACACCGGCGGCACATGGATGGCGCCGTTCCGCGATCCGCTCAAAAATCTTGTTTACTCGGCGCGAGAAGAAGACCTTCGGAAGGTCGTGATCAACGGCCGGACGGTGATGGACGAGAGGTCGATCCCCGGCGTCGACGTCGCGGAACTTGGCGTGCGTCTGCAGGCGTCCGGCGAACGTCTCTGGGACCGGATACCGCAGGCGGACTGGGCCGAGCGCGAAATCGACGAGCTGTCTCCGCGTTCGCTAGCACGCTGGGGCGACTAGGTG